>JALYIX010000255.1 GCA_030775565.1 Pseudomonadota bacterium
TCCTGACCCTTCACAACCGCTTGCAGGAGCCTCGATCAATCCGCAGACGTCGGATCGAGGCCCCAGAACAGGGACAAGCCTTGGGGCAGCGTCGAAGCGAGGATCACCGGCATTACTCGTCTGGCAAACACAATTGGCGCCATGCCGTGCGGGATTGGCACCGATCCCGGCAAGGTCCGTCCAGCGTCGTGGCGGTGACCACGCCGATCGATCCGCGTCCGGCGCAACCAACGTCCCTGCTTGCCGCTTATGCGCTTGCCTGGGCAGGCGGCTGTATCGCCTATACGCCCTTCCTCACGGTCCTTCTGCCGCAGCGGCTGACGGTCCTTGCCGGTGCCGGTGACCTTCGCTGGCTGGGGATCTGCGCGACCAGCGGCGCGCTCGCGGCGAGCCTCGGCAACATTGCCGCGGGCTGGCTCAGCGACCGCCTCGGGCGGCGGCTGACCCTGTCCGCGATCGGGCTCGTCGGGCTTGCTGCAACCAGCGCACTCCTCGCCGCGAGCGACACGCCGCAACGGCTGGTCGCGGCGCTGATGCTTTGGCAGCTGGCACTCAACCTGTTCCTCGCCCCGCTCGCGGCCTATGCCGCCGACACGGTTCCCAACGCGCAGAAAGGCTTGCTCGGCGGTCTGCTCGCGGTTGGACCGGGGCTGGCGGCGACCTCGCTGCTCGGCCTCGCGCTGATCGCCGAACAGCTTGCGACACAGCTTGCGCTGATCGTCGCCATTACCGCGACCGCCGCCGCGCCGCTGCTGCTCATGCGCAAGCCCGCCGCCGCGACGCTGCCGCTGCAAGTGCTAGTCGGCGATCCCGTGCACAAGTCGCGCGCCACCCTCATCCAGCTGTGGTTCGCGCGGCTCGCCGTCCAAGTCGCCGAGGGGTTGCTGTTTCTGTTCCTCTATTATGCCTTGCGGCGCCTGTCGGGCGGGCAGCTCAGCCTGACGCGCTACGCGCTGACCGCAGCGGCGGCGCAGCTCGTTGCCATCCCCGTTGCGCTGCTCATCGGGCGTTGGTCGGACCGCCACGACCGGCGGCGCGGGCCGCTGCTGCTGACCATCGCGCTGATTGCCGCCGGCCTTGCGGTCATGGCCGCGGCTAGCCAGTGGACGCCCGCGGTCGTCGGCTACGCGCTGTTCCTGATCGGCTCGAACAGCTTCCTGTCGCTCCATTCGACCTTCGCCATGCAGCAGTTGCGCAACCAGCGCCATCATGGCCGTGACCTCGGCTTGTTCAACCTTACCAACACGCTTCCCGCGCTGATCACGCCGATGCTCGCGGTGGGAGTCATCGGCGCGGTCGGCTATTCGGGCCTGCTCGCCGCGCTTGCTGTGGCGATGGTCGTACCGGCGCTGCTCGTCGCGCGGCTCGAACTTGGCTGAGCGATCGGCTCGCCTGATGATGAGAGGAACCTTGATGCCGCGTTTCCCGCTCTTCGCCGCCGCCACCATGCTCGTGCCAGGCATCGCCCTGGCCCAGGCCGCGCCCGCCGTGACCGTCAACCCGCCCGCGCTGTGTACCGACCGTCCGACCAAGGCGACCTCGGCCTGCACCGTTCCGAAGGGCATGTTCCAGATCGAGACCGACCTCGTCAACTGGACGCGGATCGATGACGCCGGGACGCGCAGCGACACCATCCTCTACACCAACCCGCTGCTCAAATATGGCGTCGGCAGCGCCACCGACATCGAGGCCTCGCTGACCCCCTACGAGACCATCCGCGTTCGCGACGGTGGCGGCGTGACGACCATCCACGGCGTCGGCGACCTCTATCTGCGGGTCAAGCAGCGGCTTACCGCGGCCGACGCCAAGGCCCAGTTCGCGCTCGAACCCTATCTGAAGATCCCCACCGCCAAGTCTGGCATCGGCAACCGCAAGGTCGAGGCGGGGCTGGTCGGCACGGGAGTGTTCAGCTTGCCCGACGGCTTCAGCCTGACCCTGTCCCCCGAGATCGACGAACTCGAGGACGCCGATCTCGACGGGCAGCACGCCCAGCTTGTCGGCGCGCTCAATGTCGGCGAGTCGCTGTCGTCGAAGCTGACCGCCTCGGCCGAGCTGTGGACCGCCCAGAATTTCGATCCGGCGGGGACCGTGCGTCAATGGTCGGCGGACACCGCGCTTGCCTTCGCTGCGTCGCCAACGCTCCAGTTCGACATCGGCGCCAACTTCGGCCTCAACCGGGCTACTCCCGGCATACAGGCCTATGTCGGCGTATCGACCAGGCTATAAAGGATTACGCCCCGAGCAACTCGCTCGTCGCCGCCATCCGCCCCTCGATTGTCTGACGATGGGCGTTCACCCCTGCTGTGGGGAAAAGCCGTGGTCAACGGAGCGGCCGTTTTTCAAGCTTCCGGGCAAGCGTGCGGCGGTGCATTCCAAGTCGCCGCGCGGTTTCGGAGATATTGAAGCCGGTCTCGGCGAGGGTCTCGTTGATGCGCTCCCATTCAAGCGTCTTGAGCGAGGAAGGGCGCTGGGTGAGCGGGACCGCCGGATTGCCCGCGGCCTTGTCGAAGGCGGCCTCGATGTCGTCGGTGTTCGACGGCTTGGCGAGGTAGTGGCAGGCGCCAAGCTTGATCGCCTCGACCGCGGTGGCGATGCTGGCGAAGCCGGTGAGGACGACGATCAGCATTGCCGGGTCATGCGCATGGAGCCGCTCGACGCAGCCGAGGCCCGAAGCAGTGCCGAGCTTGAGGTCGACGACGGCGAAATCCGGGGCGACCTCGGCGAGGAGCGCGTCGACCTCGGCCGGGCTGTGGGCGACCCACACGGCATAACCGCGCCGCTCGAACGAGCGCTGGAGGGTGCGGGCGAAGGTCGCGTCGTCCTCGACGATCAGCAGGCGGCGGGGGTCGGTCATCGATCTCCATCCCGAACACGGTCGCAAGCGAGGGGCAGGATCAGCCGCACCTCGGCGCCGCGCGGGCCGCGATTGCGCGCCTCGAGCCGGCCACCGAGACGCCGCACGACATTGGTCGCGAGGAACAGGCCGATGCCATGGCCGGACCCCTTGCTCGACTGGCCGGGACGCCCGACGAGGGCGAGCTGGTCGGGGGTGAAGCCGGGACCATCGTCGGTGACCGCGATGGTCAGCGTGTCGCCCGAGCGCGAGG
>JALYIX010000256.1 GCA_030775565.1 Pseudomonadota bacterium
GTGTTCGATGCGCTAGAGGGCGCCCGGGTCGAGGCGCTCGGCGCGCGCGGGATGGCCGGGGTGCGGACCAACCTGGCCGACCTGGCCCAAGCGCGGGTGCGCGGGGACGCCATCACGCGCGCCCGGACGGCGGCCGAAGTGCCGCTGGCGACTGCGATTGGCCTCCTCGCGCGCGAGCGGCTGAGCGGGGAAATGCCGCCCGAATCGGCACGCGCGGGGCTGGCGCTGGTGACTCCGTGGATCGAGGAGAAGGGCGCGGCCGAACTCGACGCGCTGGCGCTGACGATCGACGACCAGGCGGCGTTCGCGACGCTCGCGCGGCGGCTGCTCGAGGATCTTGAACTCGCCGAGCCCGAGGACCCGGCCGACGAGCAGCCCGACGAGGGCGGCGACGAGGATCAGGGCGAGGAGGAAGGCGCCGACGAGCCCGATGACGCCGGCGACGAGGGCGCCGAGGCGGGCGGCGAAATCGAGATGCGCGGCGAGCAGGACCAGGAGTCCTCGGACGAGCAGCAGCAGCCGACCGAGCAGGAGCTGGAGGGCGACGACGACGCTTCGGGCGAGGAGGGCGACGATCAGGCCCAGCCGCGGCCGGGGCGGCGCAACTGGGCCGACGCGCCGGTCAGTGATTACCATCCCTATACGACGCGCCACGACGAGCAGGTCGAGGCGCCCGACTTGTGCGACGAGGACGAGCTGACGCGGTTGCGCGCCACGCTCGACCTGCAGATGGCAGCGTTCCAGGGGGTCGTCACCAAGCTTGCCAACCGGCTGCAGCGGCGGTTGATGGCGCAGCAGGCGCGCAGCTGGGACTTCGACCAGGAGGAAGGGCTGCTCGACGCCGCGCGGCTGGCCCGCGTCATCGTCCAGCCCGGCCATGCGCTGAGCTACAAGGTCGAGCGCGAGACCGAGTTTCGCGACACGGTGGTCAGCCTGCTGATCGACAATTCGGGCTCGATGCGTGGGCGGCCGATCTCGATCGCGGCGATGAGCGCCGACATCCTCGCGCGGACGCTCGAGCGGTGCGGGGTGGCGACCGAAATCCTCGGCTTCACGACGCGCGCGTGGAAGGGCGGGCAGAGCCGCGAGGCGTGGCTGGCCGAGGGGCGGCCGCCGAATCCGGGGCGGCTCAACGACCTGCGCCACATCATCTACAAGCGCGCCGACGAGCCCTATCGCCATGCGCGGCGTAACCTCGGGCTGATGATGCGCGAGGGGCTGCTCAAGGAGAATATCGACGGCGAGGCGTTGTTGTGGGCGCACAACCGGCTGATCGCGCGGCGCGAGGAACGGCGCATCCTGATGGTCATCTCGGACGGCGCGCCGGTCGACGATTCGACCGCCTCGGCCAATGGCGGATCCTACCTCGACGGGCATTTGCGGCAGGTCATCGGCTGGATCGAGAGCCGCTCCCCGGTCGAATTGTCGGCGATCGGGATCGGCCATGACGTGACGCGCTACTATAGCCGCGCGGTGACGATCATGGACGCCGAGCAATTGGGCGGCGCGCTGGTCGACCAGCTCGCCGGCCTGTTCGACCTTCGTTGAGGAGACCCCTGGCAAAATTGGGGCCGGCGTGTTTCCACCCCGGCCCCCCCTCGTTACGCGACGCGAGGGAACTCAAACCGCGTTACGCAGCGGACCGACGAGGAAAGGGGGAAAACCGCGTCGATGCAAAGACTTATGCCAGACGAGCAGTTGAACGAAACTGAACGACCCATGCAGCCGCGGTTCAGCTTGACGGGGCTGGTCGGCGCCTTCCTGATCGTCGGCGTGATCGCATTCGTGTCGATCGACCATTCCGAATCGCCCGATCGCTATCCGCTTGGTCCGCGCACCGTGGCATTGCGCGCCGAACCGCTGGCGATCGATCCGTCGCGCGTTCGCCCGTTGCGCTTTGCCGGGGGGTGGCGACTGACCGCGCCCGATCCGCGTTTTGGCGGCTTGTCGGCACTCGCATTGGACCAGGGCAAGCTGCTCGCGCTCAGCGACAGCGCGGTGCTGTTTCGCTTCGCGCCGCCCGGACAGGAACCGGCGACCGTGGCCATTGCCGATATCGCCGACGGGCCCGGGTCGGCGTTGCTCAAGGTCGATCGCGACAGCGAATCGCTGGCGCGCGATCCCGCCGGGCGTGGCTGGTGGGTCGGGTTCGAAACCAGCAACCAGCTATGGCTCTACAGCCCGGACTTTGGCCGGGCGTTGGGCAAGATCGATTTCGGCCGCGATCGCTGGCCGCGCAATCTGGGAATCGAAGCGCTGCTTGCCGAGCCGAACGGCTTCACCCTCGTCCCCGAACTGGCCCACGAAGTGGTCAAGGTGGCGGACGGCAAGGTTCGCAGCGAGCCGCTCGCCGGGGTGGGCCATAATATTTCGGACATGGTCCGCCTGCCCGACGGCGAGATCATCGTCCTGATGCGCGAGCTGCGCCTGACCGGGTTCGACATTGCGCTCGGCGCACTGGTGCGGACGGCGCACGGCTGGCGAGTCGAGCAGCGTGTTCCGCTCGATCTCGGCATGTTCATGAATGTCGAGGGAATCACCGCGCAGCCGCTGCCCGGTGGGGCGACCCGGCTATGGCTGGTGACCGATGACAATTTCAGGACGCCGATGACGACCGCCCTGTTCGCGCTGGATGTCCCGCCCGGCCGCTGGACCGGGCGAACGCGGCATTAGGCGGCGGCTTCGCCGGCCTTCTTCTTGAGCTCGCGCTTGAGCTTCTGCGCGCGCGGCGAAAGCTTTTCGGCGCGGGTCTTGGTCAGCCAGTTGTCGAGGCCGCCGACATGCTCGACCGAGCGCAGACCATGGGTCGACACCTTGAGCTTGACGCTCTTGGCGAGCCCGTCGCTGATCAGCGTGACCTTCTGCAGGTTGGGCAGGAAGGTCCGCTTGGTCTTGTTGTTGGCGTGGGAAACATTGTTCCCCACCAGCCGGCCCTTGCCGGTCAGCTCGCAAACGCGCGACATGGTCAATATCCTGAATTGAGCGGACGCGATGCGCCCGGAAAGACCGGCCCGATAGCGGGCAGGGTGATTCGCGTCAACCACGCGGCCGATATGAGGCGACACGCAACCACCGCCGAGGCGTCGCGTTACCGACATAACTTATGAGGGAATCACCATGCGCGCCATCCTCCTGCTGCTGATCATCGTGGTCGTCGCCGCGATCCTGGCCTTCGCCAGCGGCTTCCTCCATCTGAACCAGACGCGATCGGCCGAGGTGCCGAGCGTTGCGCTGACCAACGGCGCGATGGTCACCAAGGGGGGCCAGTCGCCGTCGTTCGAGGTCGAGACCGGCTCGGTCGCGGTCGGTACCAGGCAGCGCGAAGTGACACTGCCCAAGGTCGCGCTGCCGCTGCCCTCGCTTCAGGTCAATCGCCCGGGCAAGGACGCCCAGAACGCGGCTGAGGCGAATGCCGCGCAGGCCACTGCGATGTCGAACACGGCCAAGTGACGCTGGCGCTCGAAGCGGCTAGGCCGGTCCGGGTGACCGGCTTCCCGCTTCCCGCCCCGATGGCCCGCGCGCTGGCGCTCGCTGCCGAAGCCGCGGCGGCGGGCGAGGTGC
>JALYIX010000257.1 GCA_030775565.1 Pseudomonadota bacterium
CGCCGGACCAGGGCATCGGGACCCGCCCAGGCCGCGGCGATGTCGTCATAGCCAGCGGGCGATCCCGGTCGCCAGACCGGCTGGCCGAGCTGGTTGAGGAGGTTGGCCGCCGCATCACCGTCGAGGCGTTGCACCCCGACGGCGCGCAGCGCGGCCACGGTCCAGTCCCATGGACTGCGGAATTTGGGCGTCGAAGTCGACCACGCCTCAGGCGAGGCGATCAGCGCGCGATAGACGGTCGGAAGGTCGCCGCGCGATTGGAGGAACGCCTGTTCGAGCCGCGCGACCATCGCCGGCGGCGGGTCATCGGCGGCAAAGTGACGAGTGAGCTTGGTCGCAATATGCCGCGCTGTCGCCGGATGGACCGCGAGATCGGCGAGGATGGCGCGCCCCTGCTCTTCGCCGCCCGCGCGATAACGCCGCCCGATGATGGTGCGCTCGCCCGGTTCGTGAAGCCCGTCGACGAACGCGAAATCGCCCGGCGCGCCGCCGACGAAGCGCGCCGCCGGACCGCGCGCAATCCCTGCGACGGTCCAGCCGGTGAGGGCGCGGGCGAACTCGGTCACGTCGGACTGGTTGTAGCCGGTGCGCACCCCGAGCGTGTGCAGCTCGAGAATCTCGCGCGCCAGATTTTCGTTCAAGCCCTTGGTTTTCCGGGCGCGCTGCGCGAACATCGAGCCGGGCCCGACCGAGCTCGCCTGGTCGAGGTAGAGGAGCATCGCCGGGTGGCGTTCGACCGCCAGCAACATGTCGCCAAAGCGCCCCATGACGTGCGGCCGCACCGCCTCGAACTCGAGCAGCCCGGCAAAACCGATGGTCGTCTGCTTGTCGGCGGAGACTGCGAAATGATTGGCCCAGAAGTGCGCCAGCCGCTCGGCGAACGGCGTGGCCGTGGTCAGCGCACTGTTGACCCGCGCGCCGACCAGGGTGGCATACGCCTCGCGGCCTGCCAGCTGCGCCGCCATGACCTCGGGCGTCTTCAAGGGCTTGGCGGGCATCGCGGCGTTGGTCATCAGTGCCGGGGCATCAGCCACCGCCATGCGCCGCGCCACTGCCCGCTGGTCGAAGTAATCGGCGAGCTCTATGGCGACGCTGCGACTGTCGGGCACGCCCGCCACGCGCGGCTCGAAGTGCGCCAGTTGCGCCGCGGCCCAGCCGCGGGCGTCACCCGCGGACGATTGCTCGCCGCTGCGCGGGCCCAGACCAAAGCGATTTTCGGCAAAGCATGTCGAGGTCATCGGGTTCCCTCCGAATTCCCCCGAACCTGCATCGACCTAGCTTAACGGCACGTGACCAGAATGGGTTTGGGCAGGAGCTCGGCCGGCACCGGTTCAGCGAAGGCGAGACGGACTCTAGAAGCGGTCGGGCAAGTTGACGGCGCCGATCAGTTCTTCGTGCCGGGCAATGGCAAAGCGGTCGGTCATCCCGGCGATGAAATCGGCAATGCCGCGCAGGCGCGCGGTCTCCCCCTCCCCGCGCTGCCAGCCGGGCCCGAGCCGCGCCCCGCCGTCGCGATAAATCGCGACGAGGTCGCCGACGATGCGCTGCGCCTCGATGCGGATGGGGGTCAGCGCCGCGCTGTTGTAGAGCCGCTCGTAGAGGAAATGCTTAAGCTCGCGCTCGTCGCGGTTCATGGCCGATGAGAAGCCGACCAGCGGGCGGCCCGCGGCGCGCACATCGTCGATGTCGGTCACCCCCGCCCCGGCCACGCGCCGCGCCGTCTCCTCCAGAACGTCGCCCACCATCGTCCCGATCATGTCGCGGACCAGGGCGCGCTGGCGGCGCTCGGGGCTGAGCGCGGGATGGCGCGAGGCGATCGCTGCCCAGTGACGCTCGACGATCGGGACCTCGAGCAATTCGGCCATGGTCAGGATGCCCGAGCGCAAGCCGTCGTCGATGTCGTGATTGTCGTAGGCGATGTCGTCGGCGATCGCCGCGACCTGCGCCTCGAGCCCGGGCCAGCTGCCAAGCTCAAGGTCGAAATCGGCATTGGCCTCGGCCAGCGCCCAGGAGGGATCGGCGACCGGGCCATTATGCTTGGCAAGCCCCTCAAGCGCTTCCCATGTCAGGTTGAGGCCGTCGAAATCGGGGTAGACGCTTTCCAGGCAGGTCACGAGGCGCAGCGTGTGCGCGTTGTGGTCGAACCCGCCGGCGTCGGCCAGCGTGCGCTTGAGCGCGTCCTCGCCGCCATGGCCGAACGGGGGGTGACCAAGGTCGTGGGCGAGGCACAAGGTCTCGGTCAGGTCCTCGTTCAAGCCGAGCGCCCGGGCGATCGTGCGGCCGATCTGCGCGACTTCGATCGAATGCGTCAGGCGGACTCGGAAATGGTCCCCGTCGGGCGCGATGAAGACTTGCGTCTTGTGGCGCAGGCGGCGGAAGCCGACCGAATGGACGATGCGGTCGCGGTCGCGCTGGTAGCAATCACGCGGCCCGCGCGGCGCGCTGTCGCCCTCGGCGAACCGCCGGCCGCGCGAACGAGTGGGATGCGCGGCAAGCGAAGCAAATTTCATGGGGCGGCGAGTTTCCTGACGGGCTGCCCCTCTGGGCTGGTCCAGCTGAAGCCGTCAATATGAGAGTCGTTCAAATTCTCGACAAAGGTCGTGCTGTCGGCGCTGCTGTGGAACGGGCCGACGAGCAGTTTCGAGCGACCGCCGGTCTCGGCGACATAAGGGCTGATACCCTTGAACAGGTCGGGATCGCGCGCCGCAATTCGCGCGAACTGGGCGCCAAGCGCGTTCGTGTCGGGACCGCTCGCGAGCTGCACCCAGAAGCGGCGCGGCGCCGGCGCGGGCAGCGCGGGGGGCGGC
>JALYIX010000258.1 GCA_030775565.1 Pseudomonadota bacterium
AGGCGGTCGGAGTCAAGCGCGATTCGAACGCGGGTCCCACCGCCGTCCCGGTCTAGAAATGCAATATCCCCAAGGTGTTCCTCGACGATCTTCTTGACAATTGCGAGCCCCAGACCGGTCCCCCGCACGCGCGTCGTCATATAGGGTTCGGTGAGTCGTTCGCGGTCTTCGGGAAGGCCGATGCCCGTGTCGGTGACTTCGATCACGAGCTGGTCACCGACCTGCGAAACAGACAAGTCGACGCGGTCGCCCGAAGGACTTTCGTCCCCGCGCGCGCGCCGCGCCTCGATCGCTTCGACGCCATTCTTGACGATGTTGGTCAGCGCCTGCGCCATCTGTCGCCGGTCGCAGACGAGGCGGATGTCGGCGATTTCGGGTGTCATCGAGAACTGGACATCGGGGTGCGCGACCTCGTGGAGGAATAGCGCATTGCGGGCGATGTCATGGATATTCTCGTCCCGGAATTCGGGCTTGGGCATCCGCGCGAAGCTAGAAAATTCATCCACCATCCGGCGCAAATCCCCGACCTGCCGGACGATCGTTTCGGTCAGTCGATCGAACGTGTCACGGTCGGCGGTGACCTGTTTCCCATAGCGGCGTTGGAGCCGCTCGGCGGCGAGCTGGATGGGGGTCAGCGGGTTCTTGATCTCATGGGCAATGCGGCGCGCGATGTCGGACCAGGCGGCGCGGCGCTGATCGGACAGCTGCTCGGTGATGTCGTCGAAGGTGAGCACGGTCGAATTGCCGTAGCGGACGCGCTTCACGGCCAGCGTGCGCTGGCCCGTTCCAGCGGCGACCATCACATCGGCGTCGCGCGCTTCGCCCGACAGGAATTCGGCAAGCTCGGGCGAAAGGTCGGCAAGGAGCCGCCTCTCGAGCCCCTCCTCGCCCGACTGGAGCAGCGCGGTCGCCGAGCGGTTGATGAACAGGATTTCGCCAGTGCCGTCGACGGTGAGGACTCCAGCGGTGACGCTCGACAGCACCGCCTCGATGAAGGCGCGGCGCGTGTCGAGCTGGCTGTTGGCGGCGATCAGCGCGCTGGTCTGGGTGTCGAGGCGGCCGGCCATGCGGTTGAATGCCGCGGCCAGCGTGGCGATCTCGTCATGCGGCTCCTGCACGGGCACGCGAACCGAAAAGTCGCCTTCCTCGATCCGTCCGGCCGCGTCGACGAGTCCGCTGACGGGCTGGACGAGGCGGTCGGCCAGCTTGAGCGCGGCGAGGATCGCCAGTCCGACGATGATCAGCGCGCCGAGATAGAGCGCGATGTTGAACCGCAACTGGTTGACGCGCGAGCGGGCGAGCAGCGCATGATAGTCATGCATGACCTCATTGCTGCGCTGCATCTGGGCGCGAAATTCGGGGTCGAACACCCGCGCGCCGTAGATATAGGCGTTGGGCCCGGCGTTCAGGCGGGTCAAGGCGCCGACGCGATCGCCCGAACTCACGTCGACCACGCTGCGGTTGTCGTGTGCCGCAATCTTGTCGGGCGTGATCAGCTTGTCGAGGTTACGGTCGTAGGGGTTGACCAGCGCCTGGGTCCGGAGGTGGCCGTCGGGCCCAACCGTGAAGATGATCGATTCGGACAGGTTGCGCTGAAACACCTGGATCCGGCCATAGGCATCGGCGAAACGGGGATCGTCGATTGCAACCGTCTTGAGATAGCCGGCGATGTCGCGACTCATCGTCTCGGTTTCGCTGGCGACGCGGTTGAGTTCGCGATCGTAGCTGCTTCGGGCGAGCACGACGGTCTTGTCGAGCATCGTGCGCGCCCGATTCGAGAACCAGAATTCGAGGCCGCTCTGGAGCAGTAGCGAGGCGAAGATCGCGACCACCACGGTCGGCACGGCGGCGACGAGCGAGAACAGCGCGACGAGGCGGGTGTGGAGCTGTCCGGTGCCGACCCCCCTCCCCGCGGCATCGCGGCGCGCGGCATCGCGGGCGACCAGCACCATCAGCAGGATCGCCGGCAACAGGTTGGCGATCAGCAGCAGCGCCATCAGCGGCGGCGAAATCAGCGTGCCAGGCTCGGCGCTGTTGGGAAGGAGCGCGATCGTGCCGAGCAGCACGGCAACGAGCAGGATCGCCGATCCAAGTTTGGCGAAACGATAAAAGCGGCCGCTCTCCCGCTCGCGAGCAAGCCAGCCGGTCACCGGCACGAGGTCAGAATCGGCGGCACGAGCATCCATTCGTCGCTCGCTCTAGCATGGCCGCGTTGCATGAAAAACACAGTGTGAGGAATTTATCTTCGGGTAGCCCGACTGGGACGTCGTTCCCGCGCCGGCGGGGCAATCCGTTGACCGACGTTCGGGTGGCATGGGCGCGAGATGGCTTCGCGCCGCTGACCCGTGGGCGCTCAGGCCGCGGCGCGTTCGAGCCAGGGCGCGTAGAAGTCGCGGAGCATCGCCACGACCGTCGCGGGATCGTCGACGGTATTGACCTTGTTGCGGAATTCAGCCGAGCCCGAGAGGCCTTTGGTGTACCAGCCGAGGTGCTTGCGGGCGATCTTGACCCCGGCGTCTGCACCATAAAGCGACAGCATGGCGTCATATTGCTCGAGAATCACGCCAAGCTGCTCGCCGAGCGTCGGGGTCGGGCGCGTGCCACCGGACGCGAGGTCGCTCATCACCTGACCGAGCAGCCACGGACGGCCATAGGCCCCGCGACCGATCATCACCCCGTCGGCCCCCGACTGAGACAGCGCGTCGCGCGCGTCCTCGATCGAACAGATGTCGCCGTTGACGATCACCGGCAGGCTCGTCGCGGCCTTGACCTTGGCCACGAACGACCAGTCGGCCGAGCCCTTGTACATCTGGCAGCGGGTGCGGCCGTGGACGGTGATCATCTTGATCCCGAGATCCTCGGCGATGCGCGCGAGTTCGGGGGCGTTGAGGCTGTGGTGGTCCCAGCCCATCCGCATCTTGAGCGTGACCGGCACCTCGACCGCCTTGACCGTGGCGGCGATGATCGCCGAGGCGAGCGGCAGGTCGCGCATCAGCGCGGAGCCGGCATCGCCGTTGACGACCTTCTTGACCGGGCAGCCCATGTTGATGTCGATGATCGCCGCGCCGCGCTGTTCGTTCAGCTTGGCGGCCTCAGCCATTTCGATCGGCGAGCA
>JALYIX010000259.1 GCA_030775565.1 Pseudomonadota bacterium
AGCTTGGCCTTGCCCTCGTCGCTGATCCAGTCGGTCGACCAGGGCGGCGAGAGCGATGTGCGGATCGCGATTTCGCGATAGCCGGCGGCATCCAGTGCCGCGCGAATATCCTGTTCGATGACCAGCGTCGCCGGGCAACCCGAGTAGGTCGGGGTGATGATCACCGCTCCGTCCTCGATCCCGCGGACGATGCCGAGGTCGATCACCGAGATCGCCGGAATTTCCGGATCGGGCACGGTGGCCAGCACCGCCATGATCGCGGCTTCGTCGGTCACACTCGTTCGAGCGCCAGCGCAATCCCCTGGCCGACACCGATGCACATCGTCGCCAGCGCGTAGCGCCCGCCGCCGCGCTGCAATTGCTCGGTCGCGGTCATGGCGAGCCGCGCCCCCGACATGCCGAGCGGATGGCCGAGCGCGATCGCCCCGCCATTGGGGTTCACGCGCTGATCGTCGTCGGCGATGCCCAGCTGGCGAAGCACGGCCAGCCCCTGCGCGGCGAAGGCTTCGTTGAGTTCGATGACATCGACGTCGTCGAGCGCGATGCCGAGCCGGGCCAGCAACCTGCGCGTCGCCGGCGCCGGGCCGATCCCCATGATCCGTGGCGGCACTCCCGCCACCGCTGCGCCCAGGATCCGCGCGCGGGGCGTCAGCCCATGCGCGCGGGCAGCGGCTTCGGTCGCGACTATCATCGCCGCTGCGCCGTCGTTGACGCCCGAGGCATTGCCGGCGGTGACGGTGCCGTCCTTGCGCACGATCGGTTTCAGCTTGGCCAGCGTGGCGAGGTCGGTCAGCCGCGGATGCTCGTCGCGCTCGACCATCACAGGATCGCCCTGGCGCTGCGCGATCGCGACTGGGACGATCTCCGCGGCGAAGCGCCCGCTTGCCTGCGCCGCCGCCGCGCGTTGCTGGCTGCGAAGCGCGAACGCGTCCTGGTCCTCGCGGCTGACGTGGAATTCATCGGCGACATTTTCCGCCGTGCTCGGCATCGTGTCGTCGCCATAGGCGTCGCGCATCTTGGGGTTGACGAAGCGCCAGCCGATCGTCGTGTCGTAGATTTCGGCGGTGCGGTCGAACGCGCTCATCGCCTTGGGCATGACGAACGGCGCGCGGCTCATGCTCTCGCTGCCGCCGGCGATGAGCAGGTCGGCGTCGCCGCCGCGGATCGAGCGCGCCGCCATCGCGACCGCGTCGAGCCCCGATCCGCACAGCCGGTTAAGCGTCACCCCGCCCGAACTGTCGGGCAGCCCCGCGAGCAGCCCGGCCATCCGCGCGAGGTTGCGATTATCCTCGCCCGCCTGGTTGGCGCAGCCGAGGATGACATCGTCGAGCGCCGCCCAGTCGACGCCGGAATTGCGCTCGATCAGCGCGGCAATCGGGAGGGCGGCGAGATCGTCGGCGCGGACGCTGCTCAGCGCCCCGCCGTAGCGCCCGATCGGGGTCCGCACGGCATCGCAAATAAAGGCTTGGGTCATGCCCTCGTCCTGCGGCCCCCACGCCGCCTTTGCAAGACGGCAGCGGGTCGCGCTATGGCTTGCCGATGGACACCACCCCCCCTCCCGGCTGGACTTTCGAAGAGGGCGGCAAGGCCTTGTGCCGCACTTATTCGTTCCGTGATTTTTCCGAGGCGTTCGGATTCCTTGCCCGCGTCGCACTGCACGCCGAGAAAGTCGACCACCATCCCGAGTTCACCAGCGTGTGGAACAAGGTCGCTTTCCGCCTGACCAGTCATGATGCCGGCGGCGTGACGGCGCGCGACCGCGAGCTTGCCGACGCGATCGACCGGCTGGCTTCGTGAGCAGCTGGCCTAGCGGACCAGCGCGAAGCCCGCGGTGACGGCGGCGAGGCTGACGATCACCGACGCCGCGACATAGGCCAGTGCTGCTCCGAAAGCGCCCCGTTGGGCAAGCGTCAGCGCGTCGAGCCCGAACGCCGAAAAGGTCGTGAACCCGCCGAGCAGTCCGGTCAGCAGGAACAATCGCCACGGTTCGCTCCCGCCGCGGCTGACAAACCACCCGGCGAGCAGACCCATGACGAAGCAGCCGACGATATTGACCGCGAGCGTCGCCAGCGGCGGGGCCCAGCCGGCGAGCAGCGCCCCGCGCCCGACGGCATAGCGCAGCACCGCTCCAAGGCCGCCGCCGACGAATACCAGCCCAACGTTCATTCCATCCCGCCCTTGCTTGCCCGTCCGCTTTATCGCAGGTGGCGGCGATGTTGAGCATGGATTTCATCAAGCGCAATCGCGCCGACGTCGACCGCGCGATCCGCGACAAGGGGGTCAAGGTCGACCTCGATGCCTTGCTCGCGCTCGACGAAGCCGTGCGGTCGGCCAAGACACGGGTCGACGAGCTTCGCGCCGAGCGCAACGCGATCAGCGCGAGCTTCAAGGATGCCAGGCCCGAAGAGAAAGCCGCGCTCGGCGCCCGCGCCAAGGAAGCCGGCGCGCAGGCCAGTGCGATCGAGGCGGAGGGCGCGGCGAACGAGGCCGAATTGAAGGCGACGATGCTCCGCCTTCCTGGCATCCCGTGGGAGGGCGCACCGGTCGGCCCGGACGAGACCAGCAACACCGTCATCCGCACCGAGGGCGCGCTCCCCGATTTCGCCTTCGAACCGCTCGACCATGTCGCGCTGATCGAGAAGAACGACTGGGCCGAGTTGAGCCGCATCGTCCAGGTCTCGGGCTCGCGCACCTATTGCCTCAAAGGCCGTCTTGCGCTGCTCGAAACGATGCTGATGGGCTGGGCGCTGCAGCAAGTCTCGGCTGCCGGTTTCACCCCGATCACCGTCCCCTCGCTCGCCAAGCCCGCCGCGTTCGTCGGCACCGGCCATTTCCCGGGCCACGAGGACGAGGCCTATGCCGTCCCCGCCGACGACCTCTACCTCGCCGGAACGGGCGAAATCGCGCTGACCTCGCTCCACTCGGGCGAAATCCTCGACCATGCGTCGCTGCCGATCCGCTACGCCGGCCTCTCGCCCTGCTTCCGCCGCGAGGCGGGCAGCGCCGGCCGCGACGTGCGCGGGCTGCTGCGCGTCCACCAATTCCTCAAGGTCGAGGCCTATGTCATCTGCGAGGCCGACGAGGCCGTCTCGGCCGAATGGCACGCCAAGCTGCTCGGCATCGCCGAGGATCTGCTGACCAAGCTCGAAATCCCCTACCAGGTGATCGAGACCTCGACCGGCGACATGGGCCTTGGCAAATATCGCATGAACGACATCGAGAGCTGGGTCCCAACGCTGGGCAAATATCGCGAGACGCACAGCTGCTCGACGCTTCACGACTGGCAGGCGCGCCGCGCCAACCTCCGCTACCGTGATGCCGAGGGCAAGGTGCGCTTCGTCCACACCCTCAACAACACCGCGCTCGCCTCTCCGCGGATCCTCGTGCCCTTGCTCGAAAATCATCAGACCGAGGATGGCCGGGTGCGGCTGCCCAAGGCGCTCCAGGCGATGATGGGAAGCGAGTTTCTTTGAGCATGGAGCCGGGCGAGATCGACCCCGACGACCGCGCCCCGTCGGGCTGGTTGCGGGCGTTCGAAGTGGCCTGGCATCTCCCGCGACTGGTCGCCGGTCTTGGTCCCCTGGGGCCACGCGGACCCGAGCACGGGCCGCCGGCGCTCGTCGTCCCCGGCTTCCTCGCCGACGACCGCACGACGATGGAGTTGCGCCGAGCGCTCGCCCGTGGCGGCTGGCGGGTCTATCCGTGGGAACTGGGGCTCAACAAGGGCGCGCGTCACGACACGCTCGAACGGCTCGGGCGCCGGCTCGACGCGGTCCACGACCACCGCAAGGTGTTGCTCGTCGGCTGGAGCCTCGGCGGCCTGTTCGCGCGCGAGCTTGCCCGCCACCACCCCGACAAGGTGCGCGCGGTGGTGACCCTCGGCTCGCCTTTTTCGGGCGACCTCAAGACCAACACCAATGTCCGCGCGCTTTATGAATGGGTCGCCGGGCACAAGGTCGATCAGCCACCCTTCCCGCGCATCACCGACAAGCCGCCGGTGCCGACGCTCGCGCTGTGGTCGCGCCGCGACGGCATCGTTTCGGTCCGCTCGGCGCGCGGACTGGCGCACGAAAGCGACCGCGCGGTCGAGATCGATTCTAGCCACATGGGGTTTGCCGTCAGCCGCGCGACACTGGGCGAGGTCATCGCCGAAATCCGCCGCTTCCTCGACGATCACCCCGCCTGATCGAGCCCGTTCGCGGCACGCGGGAACGACTCGCCCCATCGATGATTGAATCGGCTCCATAACGAGAGGCGATGTTGAGATGGCGGCACGGCCGGCATGGCGGGGACAGATCAGGCTGGCGCTGGTCGCGATCCCGGTCGAGATTTTCCCCGCGACCAAGTCGGGCGCCGCGATCGCCTTCCACCAGATCCACGAGCCCTCGGGCAAGCGCGTCAAATATGAGAAGGTCGTCCCCGGGGTCGGCCCGGTCAACGTCGACGAGATCGTCAAGGGCTTCGAGGTCACCAAGGGCGAATATGTCCTGCTCGAGCCCGAGGAGATCGAGGCGGTCAAGCTCGAGAGCCGCAAGACGCTGGAGCTGACCCAGTTCGTCGATTATGGCGACATCGACGCGATCTATTACGACAAGCCCTACTATGTCGTCCCCGCCGACGACCTCGCCGAGGAAGCCTTCGTCGTGCTGCGCGATGCTTTGCGCGCGGCGAAGAAAGTCGGGGTCGGCCAGCTCGCCATGCGCGGCCAGGAATATGTCGTGTCGCTCAAGCCGTGCGGGCGCGGGATGGTGCTCGAAACGCTGCGCTATTCGGACGAGGTCAACAAGGCGGCGAGCTATTTCCGCGAGATCGGCGATGCCAAGCCCGATCCCGACCTGCTCGACCTCGCCGGAACGCTGATCGCGAAAAAGGCGGGGACGTTCGACGCCGCCGACTTCCACAACCGCTATGTCGACGCCCTGCGCGCGCTGATCGAGGAGAAGCGCAAGAAGAAGGGCGGGCTGGTCATCCAGGACGCCGACAAGAGCGATCCCGCCAAGGGCTCGAACGTCATCGACCTGATGGCCGCGCTCAAGAAGAGCCTCGGCAACAGCGACGAAGCCCCTGCGAAGACGCCCGCGGCGAAGAAGGCGGCGCCCGCCAAGAAGCCCGCGCCGACCAAGCCAGCCCCCGCCCGCAAGCGGGCCTGACATGGCGGCGCGCAAGCTCGACATCGACACCTACAACGCCAAGCGCGACTTCGCGAAGACCGGCGAGCCCAAGGGGCGCACCGCCAAAACCAAGGGCGACCGCTTCGTCGTCCAGAAGCATGACGCCAGCCGGCTCCACTGGGACTTCCGGCTCGAACTCGACGGCGTGCTCAAGAGCTGGGCGGTCCCGCGCGGCCCCAGCCTCAACCCCAGGGACAACCGTCTCGCGGTGCGCACCGAGGACCACCCGCTCGATTACGGCAGCTTCGAGGGGACGATCCCCCCGGGCGAATATGGCGGCGGGACGGTCATGCTGTGGGAC
>JALYIX010000260.1 GCA_030775565.1 Pseudomonadota bacterium
CAAAGCCGGGCGAAAATGCTCGCCAAGATGCAGCCGATCGCGGCGATGGCCGACGATCCCAGCCTGAGCTTCGACTTCCCCTCGCCGACCGAGTTGAAGCCACCGCTCATCACGTTCGACATGGCCGCGGTCGGCTATGCCGAGGGCAATCCGATCCTGCGCAAGCTCAACCTCAGGATCGACCCCGACGACCGCATCGCGCTCTTGGGCCGCAACGGCAACGGCAAGACCACGCTCGCCCGCCTGCTCGCTGCCCAGCTGGCGCCGATGGAGGGCGAGATGCACGCCACGGGCAAGATGCGGGTCGGTTACTTCACTCAATATCAAGTCGAGGAACTGCACGGCGACGACACGCCGATCGAGCATATGACGCGGCTGATGAAGGGCATGACCCCGGGCGCCGTGCGCGGCCAGCTCGGCCGGTTCGGTTTCTCCGGCGACAAGGCGACGACGAAGGTTGCCAAGCTGTCGGGCGGGGAACGGGCAAGGCTAGCCCTGGCGCTGATCACCCGCGACGCGCCGCACCTGCTGATCCTCGACGAGCCGACCAACCACCTCGACGTCGACAGTCGCGAGGCGCTGGTCCAGGCTCTGAACGGGTACGACGGTGCGGTGATCCTCGTCAGCCACGACCGCCACATGGTCGAGCTCACCGCCGACCGGCTGGTGCTGGTCGAAGACGGCAAGGCGCAGGATTATGCCGGCTCGATCGACGATTATATCGACTTCGTGCTCGGCCGGAACCAGCCCAAGGGCGACACGAAGGCCAAGCCCGCCAAGCTCGACAAGAAGGCCGCAGCAAGGGCCCGCGACGAGGCCGAGGCGCTGAAACAGGCCGCGGTCGACGCCGAGCAGGCCAGTGCGAAGCTTGCCGCGCAATGTTCGGCGCTCGACCAGGCGATGTTCGATCCCGCCACCGCCGCGCCCGACCTCGCCGCCCTGCCGATGAGCGAATTGTCGCGGCGGCGGGCGAAGTTGGCGGCCGAACTGGAAGAGGCCGAGGCGCGCTGGCTCGAGGCGAGCGAGCGGCTCGAACAGGCGGCCTGAGCGCGGCGACCGGGATCGCCTCCGCCATCGATTAGCGGGTGGCGTCGAACAGGGTGCCCGTCCCAAGGGTCAGCGGCGGATTGCTCTGACCGGGCTGCGCCGGGAAACACCGCTGTCGTTGAACGCCTCCACGGCGACGAAATAGGCGACGCCATGGTTGAGCGAGCGAAGGTCGAGCGAGGGATTGGCGGGGTCGGCGAGCTGGTCCGCGAATTTCTGGTAGCACAGCGTCAGCCGGTCCGGGCGGACTCCCCACAGGACATTATAGCCCGTCGCGCCGCGCGCGGCCGACCAGCGGATGGTCGCGTCGCGGTCGTCGCTGGCGCGGGTCGCTGCGGCGACCCTCGGCGTCATGGGCACAACGCCGCCGGCATTCCCGAACAGGCGGATGTCCGAGATGGCGAGGGTTGCGGCGCCGACATGGCCGTGGACATAGCGCACGAACCGCGCCGTCACCGGCTGGGGCAACTGGAAATAGGCGTTCGGGCGGTCGCGGCGCGGCGGCTCAGTGCGCGCGATTTTCGTGCCACGTCTCGCCGTCGGTCGACGCTTCGAGGGTGAAGTCGGTGTAGATGTCGGGCGCGTCCGCGAACCGGTCGCTTTTATAGTCGGCGAAATCGACCTGGATCGCGCGCATCGTCTCGGGCTTGCGGAGGTCGAGGGTCAGCGTTTCCCCCGGGCGGTTGGCCGCGGCGACCCAGAAGCTGCGCGGATTCTCGTCGGTCAGGCGGTCGGCGGTGAACGCGCCCATGGTCGAGGAGGCGATGACCGGCTTGCGGTAGGACAGCAGCATCCAGCCGGTGAACAGGCTCTCGGGATCGTCGATCCTGCGGGTCGGCGTATAGTGCGGGAAGTCGGCGAAGCGGGCTGAAAAGCCGACCTGCCCGTCGGCCCAACTGCGGCCAGGGAGCAGGTCGATGCGCCGCTCGAAGGTCCAGTTGTAGCCGATCCACGGGTTCCGCTGTTCCACAAATTGCCGAAGCGGTCGCTGAAGGTCGAGCCGTGACCCGCACCCTGGACGAATCCGCCGGGCTTGTAGGCGATCGGGTTCCACGGCGCGTAGGTGAACGGCCCGAGCGGCTTGTCGCCGACGTAGGTGCCGTTGGCATAGGCGTTATATTCGGTGCCGGGCGCGCCGTACTGGAGATAGTAGCGGGGGCCTATCTTCGTCATCCACGCCCCCTCGACGAAGGGCGCAATCGGGGTGCCGTTGGGCAATGTCCCCGAATGATCCTGGCCGAACCGTTCCCAGCCATGGACGTCGGGATGAAGCGTCAACAGCGGTTGCGGCTGGCCGATGTAGGCGAGCTTCTTCGCCGGATCGAGCTCGATGCCGTAGAGCGGCCATACGTTGCTGCTGTTCCAGTAGAGGTACCAGCGACCGTCGTCGTCCTTGAACAGCGCCGGATCCCACGGGCCGGGCGGGATCTTGCCGGGAAAGGCTTTCTCGTCCTGGCCCTGCGCCAGCGCATTGGGCAGGTCGGGCATCCGCCGCGTCAGATAATCGAGCGTGCCGGTTTCGGGATGAACGGAGACGAAAATCGCGGTCGGCGCGGTGGTCGCAGGAAGCATGTAGAGCCGCTGCCCGTCGGACCAAACGGCGGGGGCGACAACCCCGCTCGTCGGCCATTTGCTCGGCGTGATGAAGGTCCAGTGGGCAAGGTCGTCGGACATCCAGTAGCCGTCGGCGAGCGTCTCGAACAAATAATAGCGGCCCCGGTACGATAGCTCACCCGCTGGATGGCCTGCTCCCAATTGTAGCAATAATCGATGTCGATCGGATCGGCGTACGGCTCGGTGCCCGGCAGCGAGGCCGCCGCCGTGACGAGCGGCAGGACCACGAGAGGCTGGCGCTTCATGACAGCTTTATTCGACAATAGCGGGCTGAGCTACCGTCCAATCGGCACGGCGGTCGTCACGAACATGACATCGTGCTTGTCGGCGGAATCTTACTACGCGTCTCGCCGCCAAGCATAATCAAGACAGGTCCGCCTCAGAATTTGAAGCTTGCCCCCACCTGAAAGCTTCGCGGCGGGCCTGATAGTCCGTTTGGAACGCCGAAATTAGGATTGCCGCCGCAGCAGATGAAGCCGTCGGCCGAGCCGAAATTGGCGCGATTGAAGACGTTGAACACTTCGCCCGATAAGGTGAACTCGCGCTCGCCGCCGAACGAAAAGCTCTTCTGCAAGCGCAAATCGACTTGCAGGAAATAGGGCAGGTGGTTGAAGTAGCCGAGGCGTATCTTGCCGGGCCGGAACCCGTCCTCGGCGGTTGTGCCACGGTTAGCGTCGATCACGAAGAAGGGCGCGCCCGATCCATAGGTAATCAGCGTCGATGCCTTCACATTGAACGGCAGGTCAACGATGCCGTTGGCAACTATATGGTGCTTCTCATAGCCGGCGTTGGGCACGAACGGCTGGGCACCAACGTTGGGATTGTCGAAGTTGAATTCGAATCCGCGGCCCTTGGAGGTCAACACGCCAGTGTAAGCGATCCCGCCACCCCAATGTGACGCTCTGGTATAAGGCTTGTCGACAGTAGCGAAGATAGCGTTGTATTTGGTTTGACGCGTGTTGAAAGCGGCGACGACATTTCCGTAGTTGTTGATTAGCGGGATATAGTCGTAGAATCCATTTGTGCCGGGCAGCGATGAGCGATTAAGCGGCGCATAGCTAATCTGATTCTTGCCGACCGTGTGGTTGAAAGTTAGTGACGTCCGCAATATGCCGAGACGCTGTCGCACGCCGATGCTGAATTGGTCAGTGTAGGGGGTCTTGAGATTGTTTGGGATCACTCTCAACTCGTCGGTGCCCGGCGAGGTCGGGTCGGCGGAAAGGCGCGCTA
>JALYIX010000261.1 GCA_030775565.1 Pseudomonadota bacterium
GAGTCCACGCCATCGCGGCCATAGACATCGTCGACAAACGCCAGTTCGCCCGACTGGGGCTGCGCGGTCAGATAGGTCAGGAACACCGGCACGCCCTGCGCGAGGCGGACCTGCTGTTCCGGCGCGCTACCTTGGGCGGCGACATCATGACCCATCAGCCAGCGCCCGAGCCGCGGCGCGTCCTCGAGCCGGACGCAGCCGTTCGACAATGTGCGCTGGTCCTTGGCGAACAGCAGATGATTGTCGGTGTCGTGGAGATAGACGCCAATATCGTTGGGGAAGGGGAATTTGATCACCCCCATCGAGTTGCCGGGTCCCGGACGCTGGCGCAGATAGACCGTCTGCGTACCTGCGGCGACCGCTTTCCAGTCGACGCTCGACGGCGGCAGGACCGTCGGCGTCTCGCCGAAGTCGGAGATGATCTCGTAGCGGTTCTTGCCGAGATAGGTCGCCTTTTCCGCCGCCAGCATGTGCGGCGCAATCAGCTTGCGGGCGAGATCGGTCGGGACATACCAGTAGGGATTGACCGTCGCATACCAGATCGTGCTGGCGAGCATCGGGGTCTGCGAGTCGGGCCGACCGACGATGACCTTCATGCTGTCGGCAATGTGGCCGTCCTCGACCATGGTCAGCCGCTGGGTCGCCGCGTCGACGACGATGAACCTTCCCGACGAGGGAAGCGCGCGGGCGCGGGCAAGATTGGCGAGCAGGCGCGGATCGGGGGTGGCGTCGCCCGACTTCTGCAGCGTCGCCCAAGCCGCGTCGCGGAGGCGCGCGTAGATCGGATTGACTGCCGAGACTGCGTCGAGATGCGCGGCAAGCGATGGCGCGGCCGCCAGCTGGCCCAGGACCTGCCAGGCGTTGACCGGACGCGGAGCCAGCGAGGGGTCGGCATAGGTCAGGCCAACCGTCGGAGCGTGGATCGCCTCGACATAGGCGAGCCAGGCCGCCGACAAGGTCCGTTCGGCCGTGGCCACCGCCCGCGGATCGCCCGAGGCGGCGTTGCTTGCAGCGGCATCAACCGCGCGCGCGAGTTCGGGGCCGGCGGCGAGGCCGTCGAGGGTGGAACGGCGAAGGAGCGCCGAAAGAGCGGGGGCGGCGGCGCCACCCGCCCGGAACCACAGCGGCGCACCGCGCCGCTGAGCGTAGAACCCATCGACCGCAGCGGCATCGGCAGGGTTGGCCTGAGCCGACAGCGTACTGGCGGCAGGCGGCGCAAATTCGGGACTGGTGGCGGCCAGCGCCGGAAGCGGCGCGAACGCGATCGTGGCCCCCAAGAGGCTTTTGAGCAGGGTCGGCTTCACAGCCGTTTCCTTTCAATTCGAATGACTTGTTCGAAGGGGGAAACGACGGAGTCAGCCGCTTTGTTTCAATTTTCCATTGACAGTGCGCGATTTCCGGCTCGGCGTGGTGCCATTATGACACGGTGCGGAATGATGACGTCGGAAATCCGCCAATCTGCAGAGGCGGTTAGCCGAGGCTGACGAAGCTGTCGAGGACGCGCTTGCGCCCCGCATGCTCGAAGTCGATTTCCAGCTTGTTGCCTTCGATCGCCGCGATCGTGCCATAGCCGAACTTGGCATGGAACACGCGCTGGCCGAGGGCGAGGTCGGTGCGACCCTTGTTGCCGAGCGACACCGCCGAGGCGCGGGCTTCGATCACGCGCTGGGGCTGGGTCGAGTAGTTGCCGCTGGCCGCGCGCTGGAAGCCGGGCCCACGCGTGCTCGCGCGCATCGACTGGGCGGCGCCGAGATGCGCGAACGGGTCGGCATGCTCGCTCCACTGCGCGCGCCACAGGCTCTCGCCCCCGGTCATCGTCGTTTCCTCGTCGAGATGTTCCTTGGGCAGTTCGGCGACGAAGCGGCTCGGGATCGAGCTGGTCCACTGGCCATAGATGCGGCGGTTGGCGGCGTGGAGGATGGTGGCGCGGGTCCGGGCGCGGGTGATCGCGACATAGGCGAGGCGGCGCTCCTCCTCGAGGCTGGCGAGTCCGCCCTCGTCCAAGGCGCGCTGCGACGGGAACACGCCTTCCTCCCAACCGGCGAGGAAGACGAGCGGGAATTCGAGGCCCTTGGCGGCGTGGATCGTCATGATCGTGACCTTGGGCTCGCCCCGCGCAGCGTCATTGTCCATGACGAGGGAGACATGCTCGAGGAAGGCGCCGAGGGTTTCATACTCCTCCATGGCGCGCGTGAGCTCGGTGAGGTTCTCGAGCCGGCCGGCGGCCTCGGCCGAGCGTTCAGCCTGGAGCGCGGCGGTGTAGCCGCTCTCGTCGAGGATCTGCCGCGCAAGCTCGGGATGCGGCAGCGCGCCCGCCATCGTCCGCCAGCGCGCGACGTCGCCGACGAAGCGGCCGAGCGAGCGCCGGGCCTGGGGGGTCAGTTCGTCGCTGTCGAGCATCTGCGCCGCGCCGAGCAGCAGCGGCAGGCCGGCGCTTCGGGAATAGGCATGGATCCGCGCGATCGCCTTGTCGCCGAGGCCGCGCTTGGGGGTGTTGACGATGCGTTCGAAGGCGAGGTCGTCGGCGGGCTGCGCGACGAGGCGGAGATAGGCCAGCGCGTCGCGGATCTCGGCTCGCTCGTAGAAGCGGAAGCCGCCGACGATCTGGTAGGCGAGACCGATCGCGATGAACCGCTCCTCGAACTCGCGAGTCTGGAATTGCGCGCGCACCAGGATCGCGGCGTCGTCGAGCGTGCCGCCGCCCCGCTGGTGGCCTTCGATTTCCTCGCCGACCCGCCGCGCCTCTTCGGGACCGTCCCACACCCCGATGACCTTGACCTTGTCGCCGCCGTTGCTCGCGGTCCACAGCGTCTTGCCGAGCCGCCCGCTGTTCTGCGCGATCAGCCCGCTGGCGGCGGCGAGGATGTGCGGGGTCGAGCGATAGTTCTGCTCGAGCCGGATGATCGCCGCGCCGGGAAAGTCGACTTCGAAGCGAAGGATGTTGGCGACCTCGGCCCCGCGCCACGAATAGATCGACTGGTCGTCATCGCCGACGCAGCACAGGTTGCGGCGTGGCTCGGCGAGGAGTTTGAGCCATTCGTACTGGCTTGCGTTGGTGTCCTGATATTCGTCGACGAGGATATATTTGAAGCGCTCGCGATAGGCTTCGAGGACGTCGGGGTGCTTGCGGAAAATGGCGAGCATGTGGAGCAGCAGGTCGCCGAAATCGCACGCATTGAGTGCCCGCAGCCGCTCCTGGTAGCGCGCGTACAGTTCGGCGCCGCGACCGTTGGCGAAGGCTTCGCTTTCGCCCGCGTCGATCTGGGCGGGCAACCAGCCCTTGTTCTTCCACCCGTCGATCACCCCGGCGAGTTGCCGCGCGGGCCAGCGCTTCTCGTCGAGCTCGGCGCCAATGATCAGCTGCTTCAAGAGCCGCAGCTGGTCGTCGGTATCGAGGATGGTGAAGTTGGACTGCAGCCCGACCAGTTCGGCATGAGCCCGCAGCATCCGCGCGGCGACCGAGTGGAAGGTGCCGAGCCACGGCATATTGTCGATCGCCCCGCCCGAAATGCGCGCGATGCGCTCCTTCATCTCGCGCGCCGCCTTGTTGGTGAAGGTCACGCTGAGGATTTGCGACGGCCAGGCGCGGCGCGTCGCGATGAGGTGGGCGAGCCGGGCGGTCAGCGCCGAGGTCTTGCCCGTGCCGGCGCCGGCGAGGACGAGCACCGGGCCTTCGGTCGTGAGCACGGCCTCGCGCTGGGGCTCGTTGAGACCGGCGAGATAGGCGGGGTCGGACGCGGACAGGGCGGGGGATTCGGGCACGAGGCCGAGGTAGGCGGCGGGGAACGAAACGGCAACTTGGGCCGAAAAGATTCTACACCCGATATCCCCGTTATCCACAGGCAGGGCGATAAAGATTCCGCTTTGAGCGACTCGGCGGCGAGCGCCTATTGCAATGGTGATCGGGGCAGCGGCCTCGGGCCATCGGAGGGAAGGGCAACCGGACCGAAGACGACCCGGACCAAAGAACCGATCTCCGCCGGCAGGCGATGGTGATGCGGAAGCGGCGCTGAAATCCTTCGGGATGTAGGCAATGTGGAAGTTCACCGGACCAGCTGGCAAGAGGCGCCGGAAGAGCTGATCTTTCTGTCGCAGCTGCCAACTCCTTCGGGAGGCGGAAAGCGCGAAAAGAGGATCGGTCCAAGAAGGGCCGCGAAAAGTCGAGGATCTGTCTTCGGACTGAACCATGACCGGACGCGACGCCTGAGCTGGTGAGCCAGGATCGAAAGGGCAGGGAGGCGCAAGCCAAACAGGCCAGCGAACACCGGCAGATCCGTCGCTCGGCGCAGTGGGGGCTGGCAGCAATGCCGGCCCCCATTTCTGTGTCCGGCCTGGACTGCGCTACCAATTTGAATGCGCGACTACTTTCGCCGTCGCTCGGTCACGGCTAACCCGGCGCATGGCCAAAGCCGACCGCCTCGAACGAATGGACCTCCGCCGGGCCGAGCTCGAAGCCGAGTATCGCGACGCATTGCTCGCCGCGCTGCGCGACGCCGCTGCCGGGACCCGTGGGCTGTTCGACCGCAAGAAGGATCGCGCCGAGCGGGCGCGGACCGCGCCGGTGCTCAGCCAATTGGAAGATCTGGCCGACTCGATCGATGCGCTGCGCGCGCCGCTCGGGATGGACGGCTTTATGCTCCATCAGGAGTTTCTCGCTGCCCGCGGCCCCGTCGCATCGAGCGAAGTCGGCGAACCAAAGCAGGCGCAGGCGTGGCTCGATCGGCTCGCCGCCATGACGCCGGCCGCGGACTGACCGCCGGCGACGCGCATCGCCTAATCGACGATGATCGTCGCTTTCATGCCCATCATCGAATGGCCGAAATGGGTGCAGTGCGCGCGATAGACGCCCTTTTCGGGAACCAGCGTCACAATGGCCTGGCCGTGTGCGGGAAGGTCCACTTCGTCATGCTCGCGCATCCCGCCAAGAATGCGGGCATGCGCGAAGAAGGCCGGCGCACTGAAATCATGGCTCGAGCCCGACAGGTTAGGCGAGCTGGACCGGCTGCCCCGCGACCAGATGGATGACGCCGGGCGCAATGC
>JALYIX010000262.1 GCA_030775565.1 Pseudomonadota bacterium
GCGGATCGGCGCCGACTTCCTCAAGGGCATCGCCGACGCGCCCGCTGCGACCGCTCCCGCCAGGGCCGCCGCCCCGGCGATCAGCGCGTCGGCGATGGCCGGCATCCAGCAGGCGATCCGCCGCCAGGTCCAGCCGTGCGCCGATCGCCAGGTCAATCCCGGTCCCGGTGCCTCGCGGATCAAGGTCAAGCTGCACCTCGTCCTCAACCGCGCCGGCCGCCTGACCAGCGCGCCCCAAGTGATCGGCACTAGCGGGGTCGACGATGACAATTCGCGCTATGAGGAGCGGGTCAAGGATCTCGCCGTCGCCGCATTTACCGGCTGCGCCCCGCTCACCGGCCTGCCGCAAGACCTCTACCAGACCGCCAACGGCGGCTGGTCGAATTTCAACATGACCTATTCGCTGCCATGAGCCAGAAGCCGAGGACAACCATGAAGAAAATCGCCATCGTCCCCCTCCTCCTGGCCTCCGCGGCGATTGCCCAGGACGCGCCCCCGCTCGAGGTCAATGTCGTCGGCGGCACCAATGCCGTCACCGCCATCGCCGTCCCCGCAATGCCGAGCAGCGGCGGCGCGCCCGAGGGCCTCGGCCGCCAGATCGCCGAAGTCATCGCCTCCGATCTCCGCTCGACCGGGCTGTTCACCCCGCTCGGCCCCGACGGGATCGGCACCTACCCGGCCGACGCCGCCGGCGCCCCCGCCTATGCCACCTGGCGCTCGGCCGGCGCAGCCCAGCTCGTCGCCGGCTATGTCGAGCCCAACGGCGCCGACCGGATCACGGTTGCCTGCTATATCCACGACGTCGCCGCCGGGCGCGAACTTGCCCACCAGGGCTTCACCGTCGCCGCCGCCGACTGGCGCCGCGCCGCGCACAAATGCGCCGATACCGTCTATTCGCGCCTCTCGGGCGAAAGCGGTTTCCTCGACACCCGCGTCGTCTACGTCGCCGAGACCGGCCCCAAGAACAACCGCACCAAGCGCCTCGCGATCATGGATTCGGATGGCTCCAACCACCGTTTCCTGACGCTTGGCGACGCCACCGTGACGACGCCCCGCTTCTCCCCGCGCGGCGACAAGCTGGTCTACATGACCGCGATGGGGCGCCGCCCGCGGGTGATGATCATGGACGTCGCCAGTGGCGCCACGCGCAGCCTCGTTCCCGGTCTTGTCCTGACCTTCGCGCCGCGCTTCTCGCCCGATGGCCGCAGCGTCGTCTTCTCGATGGCGAAGAACGGCCGCACCGGCATCTTCACCGTTCCGGTCGACGGTGGCCCGCCGCGCCGGCTGACCGACAGCATCGGCGCCGATACCAGCCCAAGCTACTCGCCCGACGGCACCCGCATCGTCTTCGAAAGCGACCGCGGGGGTACCCAGCAACTCTATGTCATGAACGCCGACGGGTCGAACCAGCGCCGCATCAGCTTCGGCGGCGGGCGCTACGCCTCGCCGATGTGGAGCCCGCGCGGCGACCTCATCGCCTTCACCAAGATCGCCGGCAATTTCCGCATCGGCATCATGAACCCGTCGGGCGGGAGCGAGAAGATCCTGACCGATGCGTGGCAGGACGAAGAGCCGAGCTGGGCGCCCAATGGCCGTTTCGTCATGTTCAACCGCATCCGCCAGGGCTCGAGCGGCCAGACCAGCCTCTACGCGGTCGACATCAACGGCGGCGAACCGCGCCGCCTCCCCACCCCCCAGGACGGCAGCGACCCCAGCTGGTCGCCGCTCCAGCGCTGATTTCGAAGGAGACTATCCCATGCGCAAGACAATCAACCTCGCCCTCGTTGCCGTACTGCTCGCGACCGGGGCCTGCGCCCGCCGCGACAAGGCGGTCACGACCACCCCGCCGCCGGTCGCCGCGACCACCGCTCCGGGGACCAGCGAGGACGACGTCGGCCTCGTCGAGCTGCCCGGGTCGCAGGCTGATCTCATCGCCAAGGCGGGGACCGACACGATCCACTTCGGCACCGACAAATCCGACATCGACGCGCAATCGCGCGCCATCCTGATGGCGCAGGCGAAGTGGCTGATGGCCAACCCCACCGTCCGCGCCTCGATCGAGGGCCATGCCGACGAGCGCGGAACGCGCGAATATAATATGGCGCTGGGCGAGCGGCGGGCCAATGCCGCGCGCGATTTCCTCGTCGCTCAGGGCGTGCCCTCGACCCGCCTGCTGGTCACCAGCTGGGGCAAGGAAAAGCCGATCGCGGTCGGCTCGGACGAAAGCGCCTGGGCGCAGAACCGTCGCGAAGTGACGGTGGTGGTCAAATAATCAGGCGGCGCGGCTGTGATATCCCGTCGCGCCGAGCCACGAGCGCGCCTGGCGCTGCGCCTCGGCAATCTCCCGCGCGGTCATCTCGCACGAGATTTCCGCGCGGCACTGCTGCGAGCGGGTATCGCCCGACAGCGCACCCAGGTTGAACCATTTGTGCGCCTCGACGAGGTCGACCGCGATGCCGCCGCGACCGGTCGATTAGCTGACCCCAAGTTCGAACAGCGCCTCGACGTCGCCGCGCTCGGCATCGGCCAGTCGGCTGTGGAGGAGAAAGTCTGCGCTCTTCTGTGACATCGCATTCATCGGTCGAACCCCTGTTCCCAATGAACACAGCTTCGCGCCGCAATCGACAACAAATGGTTAACGCGGAAAAAACCGACTCCGGCGTGGACGATTCACACCGCGATATTGTCGATCAGCCGGGTCGAGCCGAGCGTCGCCGCCGCTGCCAGTCGCACTTCACGATCGAGCGTTTCGATCGGCTCCAGCGTCGCCGCATCGACCAGCGCAACATAGTCGATCGGGCCGAAACCGGCAGCGGCCAGCGCGGCGCGCGCGCCCTCGAGGATCGGCGCGACGGGTTCGCGT
>JALYIX010000263.1 GCA_030775565.1 Pseudomonadota bacterium
AGAAGCACCGCGCCGGCGCTCGCATCGGCCACGACAAGGTCTACGATCACATGTTCCTCGACGGGCTCGAGGACGCCTATGAGGAAGGCCGCGCGATGGGCAGCTTCGCACAGGAGACTGCCAATGACTATCAGTTCACGCGCGAGAATATGGACGAGTTCACGCTCGCCTCGCTGACCCGCGCGAAGGCCGCGATCGACAGCGGCGCGTTCAAGGACGAGATCGTCGCGGTGACGATGAAGGGCCGCAAGGGCGACGTCTCGGTCGACACCGACGAGGCGCCGGGCAAGGCGATGCCCGACAAGATCCCGGGCCTGAAGCCCGCTTTCGCCAAGGACGGCACGATCACCGCCGCAACCTCCTCTTCGATCTCCGACGGCGCCGCTGCGGTCGTCCTCATGCGCGAATCCGATGCGACCGCGCAGGGTCTCAAGCCCGTCGCCCGCATCGTCGCCACTGCCGCCCATGCCCGCGAGCCCGCGCAATTCACCATCGCCCCGGTCGGCGCGATCGAGAAACTGCTCAAGAAGGCCGGCTGGTCGGTCGGCGACGTCGACCTGTGGGAAGTCAACGAGGCGTTCGCCTGCGTCGCGATGTTCGCGATGAAGGACCTCGGCATCCCCCACGACAAGATCAACGTCCACGGCGGCGCCACCGCATTGGGCCACCCGATCGGCGCGAGCGGCACGCGCATCCTCGTCACCCTCGTCAACGCGCTCAAGACCAAGGGCAAGACCAGGGGGGTCGCGAGCCTGTGCATCGGCGGCGGCGAGGCGACGGCCATGGCGGTCGAACTGATCTAGCTCGGCCGCGAATCGCCTGCCCGCCTTGTTCGTGATACGACACGCCCTCCAACAGGGAGGACGATCATGCGCGTTGTAATCATAGCGATGACGGCGCTGGCGATTGCCGGCTGCAAGAAGACCGAGACGACGACCAGCACCACCACCAACGCGACCGAGAATGTCGCGGTGGAGAATGTCACGACGACCAGCGGGAACATGGTCGACGCCAACATGACCAACGCCGCCGCCCCCGCCGCGGCGCTGACCACGCTCAACGAGACGTCGTGGGAATTCACCCAGAAGGGCAAGCCGATGCAGGAGTCGGTCGACGCCACCGGCAAATACATCACCCAGTCGGGCAAGGAGCATATCGATCACGGCACCGCGGCGATGAAGGGCGGCAAGGGCTGCTTCACCAGCGCGATGACCAAGGACGGCGAGATCTGCTGGACCGATCCGATGATCGCGGTCGGCGGCAGCGGCGAGACAACCAGCGACAAGGGCGAAAAGCTCGCCATCAAGCGCGTCGCCTACAAGCCGCTCACGATGTAATTGTCTTCGGCGGCCGGTGCGAAATGAGCGCTGGCCGCCGATTATTTGCTAGTCCACGCTTTCGCCGTCGCTGAGCCCCCAGATGTCGCTGACCCGCACATAGCCTTCGCGCTTGGCGATGGTCATTTTGCACCAGCCGTCGCGGCACTTGGCGATCTTGCCGACGACCCCGGGCTCGGCCTTGTAAGCGACATGGCTCGCCGGGTCGGGCTTGTTGTGGAGATCACGCGCGACCCCCGGGCGGATCACTGCGCTGCGCTTGTCGCTGAGCATCGTCACCAGCATCCAGCCCTGCTGCCCGTCGGGATCCTCGATCCGGCGCCACTGGGTATAAACCTTGACCACGCGCACCGGCAGGTCGCGCCGCTGGTAAAGCCACAGCCCGGGATAATTGCGCCCCGGCCCCGACCGCATCATCGCCTGCCCGCTTGCGATCGACGCCCAGTAAGGGACTTTCTTGTCCTCGGCGTGCGCCGCCGAAGCGACCGCGACCAGCGCCAATCCGGCGACCAGTCCCCGCATCATGCCCCCGTCAGGATGCGGTCGACCAGCTGCTTGACCGTCGGCACGAACCCGTTCGAGTAGAAGGGGTCCTGCTTGAAGCGGAACGCGGCATGTCCCGCGAACATCAGATTCTGCTCGACCGGCCCGCCATGGGCGATGTCCTGCAATGTCTTCTGAATGCAGAACGACCGCGGATCGGCCAGCCGCCCGGTCGAATTCTTCTCGTTATCCGCCCAGCTCGAAAAGGCGCATTGCGACAGGCAGCCCATGCAGTCGGCCTGGTCCTTGCGGATGATCTTTTCGTCCTCGGGGGTGACGAACACGAGCGTGTCGTCGGGGGTCTTCATGGCATTGGTGAAGCCCGCGCCAAACCATTCGCGGGCATGCTGCAAATCGCCCTTGGTCACCCAGTAATTCTTCTTGGTGCCGATGCCGACATCGAGCTGGAAGGCATGGTCGCCGACCTCGACCGACGTATAGGCGATCTGCCGCTCCGAGCGCGCCTCGAGCCAGCGCAGGAACGGATTGCGCACCGCTGACGAATAGAACCCCGTCGGCGAGAAGCGGTGGAGCAGGATGTCGCCCTCCTCCAAGGTCATCAGCCGCGCTTTCCAGTCGGGCGGGATCGGGCTTTCCTGGGTCAGCAAGGGCCGCGTCCCGAACTGGAAGGCGATCGTCCCAAGCTCGGGATTGCCGATCCAATTCTCCCACTCGTCCAGTCGCCAGACGCCGCCGGCCATGACGATCGGCACCTCGTCGGAGATCCCGCCTTCGCGCATCGTCGCGCGAAGCTCGGCGACCCGCGGATAGGGGTCTTGCGGCTTGCGCGGATCCTCGGCGTTGCTGAGGCCATTGTGCCCGCCCGCCAGCCACGGATCCTCATAGACCACTGCCGACAGCCATTCGGCCGCCTTGGAATAGGCCCGCTTCCACAGCGCCTTGAAGGCCCGAGCGGACGAGATGATGGGGAGATAGGTCACCCCGTGCGACGCCGCGATCTCGCTCAGCTTGTAGGGCATCCCGGCGCCGCAGGTGACCCCGGCGACCAGCCCCTTGGTCCGCTCGAGCACACCCTCGAGCACGCGCTGCGCGCCGCCCATTTCCCACAGCACGTTGATGTTGATCGCGCCCTTGCCGCCGGCGAGGTCATAGGCCTTGCGGACCTGTGCCACGGCACCGTCGATGGCGTACTGGACCAGCTCGTCGTGCCGCTCGCGCCGGGTCAGCGCGTGATAGACCTGGGGCACGATACGGCCTTCGGGATCATAGCTGTCGGCATTGACCGCGCTGACCGTGCCGATCCCGCCCGCGGCGGCCCAGGCGCCCGAACTCATGTGGTTGGTGGCGCTGACGCCCTTGCCGCCTTCGATCAGCGGCCAGACTTCGCGGCCGCCGTAGAGGATGGGCTGCAGCCCCTTGAACACAAGCATCTCCCGTAGTGCGCGGCTTATATAGGCGCTTCACCGTCATTTGCGCGCAAAAAAAGGGCCGGACGTCGCCGCCCGGCCCTCTTTTCAGCGCGATCGAGCCTTAGCAGGTCGACTTGCCGACCTGGCGCCCGAGCAGCGCGCCCACCGCGGCACCAAGGATGGTCCCGGTGGTGCCGCTGTTCTGGTGATAATAGCTGCCACCCGAACGACCGATCGAACGCCCGATCAGCGCCCCGGCGCCCGCACCGACGATCGTGCCGGTCGTGCCGCTGCAGCGATGGTTGCGATAGCCATAGCTGCGGCCATAATAGTCGTTGTTATAGCCATAGGCGCTCTGCGGGTAGCCGTTCGAATAGCCGTACGACTGCTGCGGATAATAGCCGTTGTTGTAGCCATAGCTCTGCTGCGGATAATAGCCGCTCGAATAGCCCTGGTTGTAATAGCCATCGCGATGATGAGCGTCGGCCACGGCGGGCACTGCGACCATCGACAGGGCCGACAGGGCGAGCAGGGATTTCTTGAACATGGTCATCTCCTTCTACACTGGTCCGACAGCAATGCTGGCGGGCCGTTGAGAAGAGGTATGGGCGCGTCAGCGTGACGTCAGTCTGAACCCCGCGTTCAGCCGAGGTTGTTTTCGCGGCGCGGTGCCGGCTTGCTATTGCAGCGCGTAATCGAGCCCGATGTCGACCGCCGGGGCCGACTGCGTGATCCGCCCGACAGAGACATAGTCGACCCCGCTCGCCGCGATCGCGGCGATGGTGTCGAGGTTCACGCCGCCCGACGCTTCGAGCGGGACCCGCCCGGCGACGACGGCGACCGCCTCGCGAAGCGTCTCGGCGGACATGTTGTCGAGCAACAACCGGTCCGCGCCGGCCGCAAGCGCCTCCTCGATCTGGTCGATGCGGTCGACCTCGACCTGCACCGGCAGCCCGGTCTCGGCCGCCTGGGCGAGCCGCACCGCGGCGCCGACGCCGCCGGCGACCGCGACATGATTGTCCTTGATCAGCAGCCCGTCATCCATCCGCATGCGGTGGTTCTCGGCCCCGCCCATTCGCGCGGCATATTTTTCGAGCAGGCGCAGCCCCGGCACGGTCTTGCGCGTGTCGAGCAGCTTCGCGCGCTTCTGCCCCTCGCTCCCCCCGATCGCCGCCACATAGCGCGCGGTCAGACTCGCGATCCCCGACAGATGCTGCAACGTGTTGAGCGCCGACCGCTCGGCGGCGAGCATCGCCCGCGCATTGCCCTCGAGCCTCAGCAGCAGCGTTCCCGCCGCAACCGAATCGCCGTCCGCGACCGCCTTGGTCACCCGCACCTCGCGGTCGAGCGCACGGAAGAATGAGATCGCAATGTCGAGACCGGCGACGGTGATCGGCTCGCGGCAGTTCATCGTCGCCGCGAATCGCGCATCGGCAGCGATCGTGGCCCGGCTCGTCACGTCGCCCCCCGAGCCCAGATCCTCGGCCAACACGCGGCGAACGAATTCGTCCAGATCGAACGTGCCGCCCAACTCGACGCTGTCAATCGTGTCGGCCATCATCACCCCTTCGTTGCCACGGCCCCCTTGGGCTGAGGCTCGAGCGCGCGCAAGACGTGCGGCGCGGGGGCATCGGCGGGATCGGCGGGCGCCTCGACCGGCGTATCGCCCAGCTCCCAATGATCGCCACTGCGCTTGAAGTGCGCACTGTCGGCTCGTTCGAAATGGTCCTCCGACCAGCTTTCCACGGTGACCGTCACGCCGCGCGCGTCGACCGTCAGCAGATTGAAACTCTGGTTCTCGCCGCGGACGCGCGAGGATGTCGCGGTCCCGGCCTGGATGACCAGCGCACGGCCCGACCCTTTGACCAGCTCGCTCGCCTCATTCGACGCGCGGTGATTGTGTCCCGCCAGCAGCAGGTCGACCCCAGCCTCGGCAATTGCCGCCAGTGCATCCTGCTGATGATCGACCGGCGCACCCAGTTCGCCATCCCCGACGGGGAGCGCGAACAACGGGTGGTGCGTGACGAGGATTCTGACGTTCCCCGGATCGGTGTCGGCGAAGGTCTCGGTAATGAAGCGGATCTGCTCGTGGCTGATGCTGCCGTCCTTGAACGTCGCCGACCGCGCGGTGTTGATCCCGAGGATCGACACGCCGTCGAGCTCGGTAAACGGGCACAGCTCCTCGTTGATGTATTTCTTGTACCGCGTCAGCGGGGACAAGAACCGCCGCAGCACGTCATACAGCGGAATGTCGTGATTGCCGGGCACGGCGAGGACTTCGTGGCCACCTTCGCGCAGCCGGTCCAAAAACTCCTCGGCTTCTTCATACTCGGCCGTCTTGGCGCGCTGGGTGAAATCCCCGCTGATCACGATCAGGTCGGGCCGTTCGATCGCGGCGCGCTCGACGACGGCGTCGACAAGCTTGGGCAGGTGCGCCCCGAAGTGGAGATCGGACAGGTGGAGGATGGTTGCCATGGCGGGGTAACGCCGCTTTGTCGTCCTAGTTCAAAACGCAGATTCTATCACATCGAACTTGTTTCCGCACCGACCTTGGGGAAAGGACAGGCGCACTTGAAAATATTCGAACAAGTGGGATCATCAGGAGCTCGAATGGACAGGACCGAGGCCAATAGCGGCACCCGTGACGTCGCCGAGCGCCTGCGTTTCGACGAGGCCGCGCTCGCCTCATGGATGAACCACCACGTCGCCGGGTTCGCCGGCCCGCTGACCGTCAGCCAGTTCGCCGGGGGCCAGTCCAACCCGACCTACCGCCTCGACACGCCAGCCCGCGCCTATGTCCTGCGCCGCAAGCCGCCGGGCAAGCTGCTTCCCGGGGCCCACGCCGTCGACCGCGAGGCGCGGGTCATGCAAGCGTTGGGCCCGACCGGCTTTCCGGTGCCCAAGGTGCATGCCCTGTGCGACGACGAGTCGGTCCTCGGCACGCCGTTCTTCGTCATGGACCTGGTCGAAGGCCGGATCATCTGGGACCCGACCTTCCCCGGCCTCACCAACCCCGAGCGCGCCGCCCACTTCGACGCGATGAACGCGACCATCGCCCAGCTCCACTCGCTCGACCCGCAGGCGATTGGTCTTGGCGATTATGGCCGGCCATCGGGCTTCGTCGAGCGCCAGGTCGCGCGCTGGTCGAAGCAATATGAAAGCGACGTCGAGGCCGGCCGGATCCCCGCGATGGACCGCGTCGCCGATTGGCTGAAGCGCCATCTCCCCGCCGACCGTGGCGAGGCCCGCGTGTTCCACGGCGACTATCGCTGCGACAACATGATCTTCGCGCCCGGAGCTGAGCCCAGGGTGCTCGCCGTGCTCGACTGGGAATTGTCGACCCTCGGCGATCCGGTCGCCGACTTCGTCTATCACCTGATGATGTACCGCATGCCGGCCGCGACCTTTACGGGCATCGCCGACGTCGACCGCGCCGCGCTCGGCATCCCTTCCGAAGACGAATATGTCGCGGCCTATTGCGAGCGCACCGGACGGCGCGCCCTGCCCGACCTCGACTATCTGATGGTGTTCGTGATGTTCCGCATCGCCGCTATCCTCCACGGCATCAAGGGGCGCGTGGCGCGCGGCAATGCGTCCTCGGCGCACGCCGCCGAGATGACCGCCCGCCTCGAACCGCTTGCCGAACTGGCGTGGGCGCAGGCCCAAGCGGCCAAGCTCTAGAAGTCGAGCAACGCGAGCAGCTTGACGTCCATCGCCACCCCTGCGGCCCGCCGTTCCGCCATGAATGCCGGAACGTCGCGGCGCGGGACGAGGTGGACCGTGATCTCCTCTCCCTCGACTCCACCGCCTGCACCGACTCTCGTCAGCCCCTGCGCGCGAACCAGGGTGAAACTCTCCGACAGCATTCCCGGCGACGAAAAATACTCGCCCAGCACCTCGATCCGCTCGGCCCGGTAGCCGGTCTCTTCCTCGAGCTCGCGCGCCGCAGCGGCCTCGACCGCTTCGCCCGCCGTCTCGTCGCCGATCAGCCCGGCGGGAAGCTCGAGGCACACCCGTCCGAGCGGAACGCGATATTGCTCGACGAGCAGCACGCTGCCCGCTTGCTCGGCAAGGATGACCGCCGCGCGGATCCCGCGAGTCCGTCCGGCGAACTCCCATCGCCCACGCCGCTGGGCGGACACAAACTTCCCCGCCCACATCGTCTCGAGCGGCGCGTCGGCATCTGGGGGCAAGCTCATAATTCGATCAGCGCGTCGGGAATCTCGTTGGTGTCGGTCGCGGTCTTGGGGAAGTGCCGGGCGAGCACCGCGCCGATCAGCGCGACCGCCGCGACGATCCCGTCCGCCGGGCGCCCCGCCTTCACCTCCATGAGCAAGGCCGCCATTGCCTCCACCCAGGTCTCCGGCGTGGTGACCGCAAGGATCGCCTCGTCGCCGACGATCTCCGCCCGCCGCTCGCCGATCGAGAGATAGACGAGGATCCCCGTCCGCCCGACGGTCTTCTGCGCCGCGCCGACCTTGAACAACTCGACCGCGCGGCGCCGCACCCGCCGCTGCTTGGTCGCCGTCGGGGTCAGCGCCAGCCGGACCGGCATGATCTTGAGCAGCAGCAACACCGCCATGAACACCGCCGCGGCGAGCAGCAGCAGCACCGTCAACAGTTCGCGCGCGCTCGGCACCGGCCCCCATGGCCCGATGATCAGCGCGGCAAGCCCCTCGAGCCACGGCGGATAGGCCGCCGCCCCGGCCAGCACCGCGAGCAGCGCGGCGAGCGCCCAGTGCAGCCCGACGTCGTGATATTTGTCCGAAAAGTCGGTCGCGATGGTCACGATCTCGCCATTGCTCGACATCTCGGCCGCGGTCACCGCCGCGCCGACCCGGGCATGCTCCTCGGGGC
>JALYIX010000264.1 GCA_030775565.1 Pseudomonadota bacterium
ACGTCGATCAGCGCCGCGCCCTGCCCGGCCATCGCCGCGCCATGATCGGCGGCGCTGGCCGCGTCGTCATAGGCGCCGCCGTCGGAGAAGCTGTCGGGGGTGACGTTGAGGATGCCCATGACCTGCGGCTGGTCGAGGCGGATGGTGCGCGTCCCCATGACGAGCGGGGCGCGCGGGGCGGTCAGGCGCTGCCAGTCCGCCGCCATCGAGTCATCGAAGCGCGCCTCGATGCCCTCGACCGGGACGAGGGTGCTCGCGACGCGGCAATTGCCCTCGACGGTCAGCAGTTCGACGCAAGCGAACCAGTTGAGCCCGCCCGCCAGCCGCGCGACCTTGCCGTCGTGGCCGAAGGGGGAATCGACGAAGCCGGTCGGGCGGAGGAGGACTCGCGGCACCTCGGGTTAGCCGAGCTTGCTCATCGCCCCCGCGGTGTCGACCATGCGGTTCGAGAAACCCCATTCATTGTCGTACCAGCTGAGCACGCGCACCAGCTTGCCTTCGAGCACCGCGGTCTCGAGGCTGTCGATGGTCGAGCTTGCCGCGTCATGGTTGAGGTCGATCGAGACGAGCGGCTCGTCGGTGTAGGCGAGGATGCCCTTCAGCGGCCCGCTTTCGCTCGCCGCCTTGAGGATCGAATTGACTTCCTCGACGCTGGTGTCGCGGCCCGGGGTGAAGGTGAAATCGACCACGCTGACGTTGGGGGTCGGCACGCGGATCGACGAACCGTCGAGCTTGCCCTTCAATTCGGGAAGGACCTCGCCGACGGTGCGCGCGGCGCCGGTCGTGGTCGGGATCATCGACATCGCGGCGGCGCGCGCGCGGCGCATGTCCTTGTGGATCTGGTCGAGGATCTTCTGGTCGTTGGTGTAGCTGTGAATGGTTGTCATCAGCCCGCGTTCGATGCCGATGCTATCGTTGAGCACCTTGGCAATCGGCGCGAGGCAGTTGGTGGTGCACGACGCGTTCGACACGATCTTGTGCTCGGCGGTCAGCTTGTCCTGGTTGACCCCGAACACGACGGTCAGGTCGACATTCTTGCCGGGGGCCGAGATCAGCACCCGCTTCGCGCCCGCGTCGAGGTGCTTCTGGCCACCTTCGCGATCGGCGAAGAAGCCGGTGCACTCGAGCGCGATGTCGATGCCGTTGGCCTTGTGCGGCAGGTTGGCGGGGTCGCGCTCGGCGGTGACGTGGATCCGCTTGCCGTTGACGATGATGTCGTTGCCGTCGGCCTCGACCGTGCCGGCGAAGGGGCCGTGGACGCTGTCGCGCTTGAACAGCATGGCATTCGACTTGGCGTCGGCGAGGTCGTTGATCGCGACCAGCTCGAGGTCATGATCGGTCCGTTCGAGGATGGCGCGCGCGACCAGCCGGCCGATGCGCCCGAAGCCGTTGATGGCAACTTTCGTCATAGCATGTCCCTTTGGCTAAGAAGCGCGGTAACGCGCTCGGTGATCTTGTCGGGCGTCATCCCGAAATAGTCGTACAGGTCTTCGGCCGGGGCGGAGGCGCCGAAGCGGTCGATGCCGATGCGCAGGCCGTGGAGACCGGTGTAGCGCTCCCAGCCGATGGTCGTCCCCGCCTCGATCGAGACGCGCAGGATCTGGCGGTTCGAGACGTCTGGAAGAATGTCCTCGCGATACTCGTCGGACTGGAGGTCGAAGCGGTCGATCGAGGGCATCGACACGAGGTCGGTGCCGATCCCCTGCGCTTCAAGTGCGTCGGCGACCTTGGCCGCGATCTCGACTTCTGAGCCGGTGGCCATCAAAATCACGCGGCGCGAGGCGCTGGCGGCGCGAAGGCGATAGGCACCCCTGGCCGAGAGGTTTTCGCGCTCGGCGACGGTGCGCATCGGCGCGAGGTTCTGCCGTGACAGGGCGAGCAGCGAGGGACCCTCGTCGGCCAGCGCGGCGGCCCAGCATTCGGCGGTCTCGACCGCGTCGCACGGGCGATAGACGGCAAGTCCGGGAATGACGCGCAGGGACTGCAGATGCTCAATCGGCTGGTGGGTCGGACCGTCCTCGCCGAGCCCGATCGAATCATGAGTCATGACGTAGATGACGCGCGACTTCTGCAGCGCGGAGAGGCGGATCGCGGGGCGGCAATAGTCGGAGAAGACGAGGAAGGTGCCGCCGTAGGGGACGACCCCGCCGTGCAGCGCCATGCCGTTCATCGCCGCCGCCATGCCGAACTCGCGGATGCCGTAGTAGATGTAGCGCCCGCCATAGT
>JALYIX010000265.1 GCA_030775565.1 Pseudomonadota bacterium
CTCCCCTCGCACCCACCCCCGGCCCCTCCCTTGCAGGGAGGGGAGCCGCTGCGGCACTTCCACTCGCCGTCGCCCTCGCCTTCCCCGACCGCATCGCCCGCCGCCGCGACTCCTCGGGCGAGCATTACGCCTCGGTCGGCGGACGCGGTTTCCGGCTCGACCCCGAATCACCGCTCGCCACCAGCGAGTGGCTGGCCGTCGCCGAGGTCGCGGGCGCGGCTGCCGGCGCCCGCATCATGTCCGCCGCCGCGATCACTCTCGCCGAGGTCGAAGCGCTGTTCGCCACTCGCATCACCCCATTTTCCGAGGTCCGCTTCGATCCCGCCACCTCGGCGATTGTAGCGCGTAAGGGTCGCCGGCTCGGTGCGATCCGCCTGTCATCGGCGCCCGACCCGTCCCCCTCCGCCGCGGCGGTCGCACAGGGATTGCTCGAGGCCGTTCGACGCGGCGGGCTTGCCCTCCTGTCCTGGCCCGATAGCGCCGTCGCCTTGCGCGCCCGCGCCGCCTTCGCCCGCGCCTATGACCCGATCATCGCTGATCTTGGCGACGAGGCGCTGCTCGCCAGCCTCGACACCTGGCTGCTACCCTTGCTCACGGACAAGCGCCGCCTGGACTTGATCGCCCCCGATGCCCTTCGCGACGCGCTTCACTCGATCCTCGGCTGGGACGCGGCGCGCGCGCTCGACAAGCTCGCGCCGGCGGTCTTCGCGTCGCCCGCCGGGACAAGCCATCCGATCGACTATTCCGCCCCCGGCGGCCCCACCGTCGAACTTCGCCCGCAAGCCATTTACGGCCTCGCGGTTCATCCGACCGTCGCCGGGGGCGAGGTCGCGCTGATCCTCTCGCTGACATCGCCCGCCCATCGCCCGATCCAGACCACCCGCGATTTGCCCGCCTTCTGGGCCGGATCGTGGCGTGAGGTCGCCAAGGAAATGCGCGGCCGCTATCCGCGTCACCACTGGCCCGATGAGCCGGCGCTGGCGGTCGCGTCGCTGAAGACCAAGCGCGCCCAGGAGCGCAGCACTTGATTAGCCGGCCAAGCTGCGGCAGTCGGCGGTGATGACCATCGCGCGCATCATCGAGGACGACCGGAAGCCGACTCAATCGGGCAAGGCCAAGGCCGGCCGCTGGGTCCTGGAGTTCGAGCGCGAACAGCCGCTCCGCCCCGATCCCCTGACCGGCTGGTCGGGCTCGGGCGATACCAATAGCCAGGTCCGCATCGTCTTCGACAGCAAGGACGAAGCCCTCGCCTATGCCCGGCGCAAGGGTTTCGACAGCCATGTCGTCGCAGCGCCGGCGACCACGCTCAAGCTCCAGGCCTACGCCGACAATTTCCGCTAGGCTTGCGCCAGCGCAACTTCTGGTGCAGCATCCCCTGGCCGAAGACTAGGGGGACCGCTGAGCGGTTATATCGTCCAACTGATCGTTGGAACGCGTCCGGAGGCCATCAAGCTTGCACCGCTCGCCCACGCGCTGGCCGCGGCGGGGGTTGCGCCCATGCTTGTGCTTACCGGCCAGCATTCGGGGCTCCTCGCGGCCGATCACGGCCTCGCCGGCCTTCCCTGCCGCGAGCTTCACTGCGGTGGGCTCGACGACCCGATGGTGCATGCCCGGCGCGTGGCCGACGCGCTTGCCCCGCAGCTTCGTCATCGCGATTTCCCCGACATGCTGGTGGTGCAGGGCGATACGTCGAGCGCGCTCGGCGGCGCGCTCGCGGCGCAGCGCGAACAGGTCGCGCTTGCGCATATCGAAGCCGGCCTGCGCAGTCACGACCGCGCCATGCCCTGGCCCGAGGAGGGCAATCGCATCAGTATCGACGAAATTGCCGACCTGCTGTTCGCGCCCACCCCCGGCGCCGCCCTCAACCTCCTCCATGAGCGTGCCCCGGGGCACGTGCATGTCACCGGTAATACCGGCATCGACGCACTTCACGCGACGCTTGCGTCACTCCCTGCGGCACCCGTGCGAACACGCCGCGACGCGGGCCCGCTCGAATTGCTCGTCACCTGTCACCGCCGCGAGAATTGGGGGGCGGGGCTGACCTCGCTGGCGACGGCGCTGGTCCAACTGGCGGCCGAGGGCAGCGCCCGTGCGGACGTCGTCATGCACCCCAACCCGCGCGTGACCGACATGATGCACCTGCTGTTCCAGGGACAGGCCGGCATCCGCTTGTCGCGCCCGTCGAGCCATCGCGCGATGATCGACCGGATGCGTCGCGCCGACCTCATCCTGAGCGATTCGGGTGGCGTCCAGGAAGAAGCCCCCGCGCTCGGCGTCCCCCTCCTGGTGCTGCGCGAGAAGACCGAGCGACCGGAAGCGGTTGCCGCCGGCAATGCGCTGCTCGTCGGCACGGCGACCTCGACGAACTCCGCCCAAGTGCGCCGCCTCCACCGCGATCGGGACGCGCTCGGCGCCATGGCGCGGCCGGCGCTGCCGTTCGGCGACGGCCAGTCAGCCCCGCGCATTGCCGCCTTGATTCGCGAATGGCTCGTCGCGCGCGATCGGCCGGCAAGGCTGCGGCGGCATGGCTGATTGACGAAACCGCCGCATTTCTGCATAGGCCCGCCACCCACCGAGCACGCTCGTGCGGCCCCTTCGTCTAGCGGTTAGGACGTCGCCCTCTCACGGCGAAAACACGAGTTCGATTCTCGTAGGGGTCACCAGCCAATAAGTATCTATTCTCATTATATGTTCGGTTTTCGGCGCGACGGGACAAATGGCGTTTTTTCGCCATTTCCGGTAGATAAATCTACAGAGCATTCGGCCAGAGATAACCGGGACAGGTAAGTCTCTGCGGTTCCACGCCATTTTCTCCGGCGCGCTGTTTCTGTGTCTGGAGTCGGAAAAGTGCGCTCGAGTCCTAGCCGAGCAGCAACTGGTCCTGCTCGACCCAGCTCAACGGCAAGCCGTCGAGGTTTTGCAGGAAACGATTGGTCACGTGGGACGGCTGTCGTGCTGCGATGATCGCATCGACGACCGCTGGCGAGAGATAACTCAGCCGCAGCAATCGCTTGTAGCGCTCGGTCGAGCGACCGAACCGGGCAGCCAGTTCGTCGAGAGTGAGTTTCGGCTTGGCAAGTGCCAGCGCCTTCGCCCGATGGGCATCCTTGAGCAGGATGATCAGCTGCGGGTCGGCTTTCGGCTTGTCGGGCCCATTCGGCAGTCCGATAACCAGCCTGGCATCATTGCCATGGCGTACCCGCTCCATCGAACGGCGGAGCGTGTTGCCATCGGCGAGCTCGATCGTCAGTTCGGCATCGCCGATGACGATCTTGCGCACTCGTTCGATCAGCAGGGCGCGGCGCTCATCGTGTGGACCGTCACGAAG
>JALYIX010000266.1 GCA_030775565.1 Pseudomonadota bacterium
GTCCGTCGCGTCGCTGACGCCCGCTCGCGCAGCGCCCCTGCCGCGGCCCTCGCTTTCACCGCGAGCGGCCTCGCTGACCGACGCTCGGGCGATCTACCGTCGCGCGGCCCTCACGACGGCGCAGCAGCGCAGCCGCACCGTCGTCCAGCTTGGCGCCTACGCGAACCGTTCGGCGCTGAGCGCGGCGTGGCACCATAGTTCGGGCAAGTTTGCCGCTCTTCGGGGGTATACTCCGGTCGCGGCCCGCTATGACGGCGAGCGCGGCACCTTCTTCCGCCTCTCGGTCCAGGGCTTCTCGACCTCGCGGCAGGCGATCGACCTGTGCAGCTCGCTCAAGCGGGCCGGTGCAGCCTGTTTCGTCCGCAATTTCGCCGGCGACGCGCCCGTGCAGATCGCCTCGCGCTAGGCGTTGGCGCGTTCGGCGGTGAGCAGGTCGAGGCAGGCCATGCGCACCGCCACGCCCATCTCGACCTGAAGCGTGATCAGCGACCGCTCGGGATCGTCGGCAAGCTCGCCTTCGATCTCGACGCCGCGGTTGATCGGCCCGGGGTGCATGATCGCCGCGCCGGGTGAGGCGCGCCCCAATCGCTCGGCCGTGAGCCCATAGCGCGCGAGATACTCGCCCGGCGCGTCGCCCAGATCCTCGCTCATCCGCTCGCGCTGGACGCGTAGCATCATGACCACGTCGGCGCCATCGACCGCCTCGTCGATCGAGCCAACCCCGCCGGGCAGGTCGTCGGGCATCAGCGACGGCGGCCCGGCCAGGCGAAGCTCGACCCCCAGCCGACGCAGCAACTTGACGTTCGACCGCGCCACCCGGCTGTGGCGAAGGTCACCACAGATCGCGACCTTGAGGCCGGCGATCCGCCCGAACCGCTGGCGGATCGTTGCCGCGTCGAGCAGCGCCTGGGTCGGATGCTCCCCGATCCCGTCGCCGGCATTGATCACGGGACAGTCCATGATCGCCGCGATGCTCGCCGGCGCGCCCTCCTCGCGGTGGCGGATGACGAGCGCGTCGGGGCGCATCGCGTTCAACGTGCGCGCGGTGTCCTCGAGCGTCTCGCCCTTCTTGATGCTCGATTGCTCGACCTGCATCACCACCGTCTGCGCGCCCAGCCGATTTGCGGCGATCTCGAACGACAGCAACGTGCGCGTCGAATTTTCGAAGAAGGCGTTGATGATCGTCAATCCATCGAGCCGCTTGGCGATCCTGCGCGGCTGGCGGTTCCAGACGAACCAGCGCGCGCCCTCGTCGAGGATCAGCCCGATCTGCGCGTCGGAGAGATGGTCGATCGAAAGCAGGTGCATCAGCGCTGCGCCTAATCGTCCCGCGGCAGATTGACCAGCGCGTCGATCGCCCCTTGGAGGATGTGGGCCGCGGCAAGCTTGTCGATCGCCAGGGCCCGCTTCTTGCGCGAGACGTCGGCGGCTATCATCGCCCGCTCGACCGCTTGGGTCGACCAGCGCTCGTCCCACAGCAGGATGGGCAGGTCGAGCGGCGCCAGGTTGCGGGCAAAGGCGCGGACCGACTGGGTGCGCGGCGAATCGGTTCCGTCGAGGTTGAGCGGCAGGCCGACGACGAGCCCGACCACGCCATGCCCGGCGACGAACTGGCGCAGCAAGGCAAGGTCGACGCTGAACTTGGTCCGCGCAATCGTCTCGGCCGGGCCGGCGAAGCTCCATCCGGCGTCGCACAGCGCGAGCCCGATGGTCTTGGTCCCGACATCGAGTCCGGCGAGCTTGCCGCCCTGCGAAAGAGCGGCAGCGAATTGAGCCAACAGGGACGTCAGTGCCACGCCGCCACCCGCCGCGCGGCATCGGCGCGGATCGCGGCCCAGAACAGGGCATAGTCGTAAACGTGGTAATTATTGCCGGGCAGGACATAGGGGCCGAGCGGCGGGATCGCGCCGTCGATCTTCAGCAGCCCATCCGCGCAGCGCGCGCCAACCGCCTGTGCAAGCAGCGAAGCGCTGGCAAAGTCGGCGGTCGGCACCAGCGTGCCCGGGTTTGCCGTGGCCGGCGCGGCGCCATCGCGCGTTCCGGTCAGCGGGTTCACGCACAGGAGATCGGCCTGCTTGCGCTCCCCTCCCGCGCCCCGTGTCCCGGCCCAGCTGTCGAGAATCAGCGAGGCGTTGGCGGGGTCGCGAAAGCTGAGCCACGACAGGACGCAGCCGGTTTGATCGGAGGCAGTGCAGGGGGCAAGCCCGGTCGCCGGCAGGTCGGCGGTGACCGACAGCGGCCAGCCGACGACATAGGCCGCGACCAGCCGGCCCTTCAGGACCGCGCGCCGGTCGACGAGCAAGCGCGACAGGTGGAGCGAGCCCTGGCTATGCCCGGCAAGGATCAGCGGGCGGTCCCTGGGCTGCGCAGCGACGAACGCGTCGAACGCGGCGAGCAGGTCGCGATAGGCGAGGTCGAGTGCCTTCGTCGCGTCGTCGGACGTGAGCAGGAACGCCCCGAACGCGGCCTGGCGATAGCGCGGCGCCCAGACCTCGCCGACATCGGCGAAGGCGCTCGCCTGGCTGCGGACGAACAATTCGTCGCGCGAGGCGGTATCGCCACCCTCGTCGAGCGCGGCGTTCCACCTGTCGCGTTCCAAATAGGTCGTCGGGTGGATGTAGAATACCGCCGCACGGCGGGGAGCCGAGGTGGCGCTCGCGCCAACGGGAAGCCATTGCGAGGGGTCGTTGGTGAGGCCCGGCTTGGCCAGCCAGCTCGAATCGAGCTTGTAGTCGGGCCCGCTCGCGACAGGGGGCGCTGCGAAGTGACCCGTCGGGGTCGTACTTGCGGTCAGGACCCGCCCGCCGAACTGGTAGATGCCGAACGCCGCCGCCACGACCAGGATGATCATCCAGAAGACGAACAGGAGGAAGCGGCGGGCGCACATCGCGGCGGGCACTAGGGGAGGGGCGGGCCGCTCGCAACCGCCTTGCCGCTGTCCGGAGTGGCCGCTATCGGCGCCTCAAGGGATGCGACCCCGCATCCCGCCCACGAGAAAACCATGTCGGTAGATACAAACCAAGTCCGCCACATCGCCAAGCTCGCGCGGATCGCGATGAGCGACGAGGCGATCGAGGCGCTCGTCCCCGAACTCAACCAGATCTTGGGCTGGGTCGAGCAACTCGCCGCGGTCGATACCGACGGGGTCGAGCCGCTCACCGCCGTGATCGACTTGAAGCAGCGCCTGCGCGACGACGTGATCGACGACGGCAATATCCGCGACAAGGTTTTGGCCAATGCGCCGGAGGCCCAGCACGGCTTCTTCGCGGTGCCCAAGGTGATCGAATAGTGACCGAGCTTACGACCAAGACCATCGCCGAATTGCGCGAGGGGCTCGCCTCGGGCGCCTTCTCCGCGCGCGAAGTGGCGGGCGCCTACAATGCCGCGGTCGAGGCGGGGCGGCCGCTCAATGCCTATAAGGTCGAGACCCCCGACCTGGCCCTCGCCGCCGCCGACGCCGCCGACAAGGCGCGGGCCAGTGGCGACGCCCTCGGAGCCCTCGCCGGCATCCCGCTCGGGATCAAGGACCTGTTCGCAACCGAGGGGGTCGAGACGACCGCCGGGTCGACGATCTTGAAGGGCTTCAAGCCACCTTATGAATCGACCGTCTCGGGCAAATTGAAGGCGGCCGGCGCGGGCATGCTCGGCAAGCTCAACATGGACGAGTTCGCGATGGGCTCGTCGAACGAAACCAGCGCCTTCGGCCCGGTGATCAGCCCATGGCGCCGCAATGACGGCGGCAATGTCGCAATCACCCCCGGCGGAAGTTCGGGCGGGTCGGCCGCCGCCGTCTCCGCCGGGCTCGCCGCGGGGGTCACCGGAACCGACACCGGCGGCTCGATCCGCCAGCCCGCCGCCTTCACCGGCATTTGCGGGATCAAGCCGACCTATGGTCGCTGCTCGCGCTGGGGCGTAGTCGCTTTCGCCTCGTCACTCGACCAGGCCGGGCCGATGGCCAAGACGGTCCGAGATTGCGCGATCATGCTCGAGGTCATGAGCGGGTTCGACAAGAAGGATTCGACCTCGCTCGACCTGCCCGTGCCCAAGTGGGAGGCTGGTTTATCCAGCGATCTTAAGGGCAAGCGGGTCGGAATTCCCAGGGAATATCGCATCGACGGCGTCCCCGCCGAGATCGACGCGCTGTGGGAAAAGGGGACCCAATGGCTCCGCGACGCCGGCGCCGAACCGGTCGAAATCTCGCTTCCCCACACCGCGCACGCACTCCCGACCTACTACATCATCGCCCCTGCCGAGGCCTCCTCGAACCTCGCCCGCTATGACGGGGTCCGCTACGGCCTGCGCGAGGAGGGCGTCAAAACCCTCGACGACATGTACGCCGCGACCCGCGCCGCGGGGTTCGGCGCCGAGGTCAAGCGCCGCATCATGATCGGCACCTATGTGCTCTCGGCGGGCTTCTACGACGCCTATTTCACCAAGGCGCAGAAGGTCCGCACCCTGATCAAGCGCGATTTTACGCAGGCTTTCGAGCGGTGCGACTTCATCCTCACCCCGACCGCGCCCTCGGCGGCATTCGGGCTGCAGGAAAAGATGAGCGACCCGCTGGCGATGTATCTGAACGACGTGTTCGCGGTTCCCGCCAGCCTCGCCGGCCTTCCCGCCATGTCGGTCCCCGGCGGCGTCGACGCGCAAGGTCTCCCGCTCGGCCTCCACCTCATCGGCCGAGAGTTCGACGAACAGGGCGTGCTCAACGCCGCGCTCGCGATCGAGGAACGTGCAGGATTTACGGCCAAGGCGGAGAAATGGTGGTGAGCGACTATCGCGTCCATGGCGAGACCGGCGAGTGGGAGGTCGTGATCGGCCTCGAGGTCCACGCGCAGGTCGTCTCGAACGCCAAGCTGTTTTCGGGCGCGGCGACCGAGTTCGGGGCCGAACCCAACACCCAGGTCAGCCTGGTCGACGCGGCGATGCCCGGAATGCTGCCCGTGCCCAACCGCGAATGCATCCGCCAGGCGGTGCGCACCGGCATGGCGATCGACGCCAAGATCAACCAATGGTCGCGGTTCGACCGCAAGAATTATTTCTACGCCGACCTGCCGCAGGGCTACCAGATCAGCCAACTCTACCACCCGCTGGTCGGCGAGGGGTCGGTGACGGTGCTGCTCGACGAGAAGGACGAGGCGAGCGCGCGGATGATCGGGGTCGAGCGGATCCATGTCGAGCAGGACGCGGGCAAGCTGATGCACGACCAGCATCCGACCATGTCCTATGTCGACCTCAATCGCTCGGGCGTAGCGCTGATGGAGATCGTGTCGAAGCCCGACATGCGCTCGCCCGCCGAGGCTGGGGCTTACCTGCGCAAGCTGCGCGCGATCCTGCGCTACGTCGGGTCGTGCGACGGGAATATGGAAGAAGGCTCGATGCGCGCCGACGTCAACGTCAGCGTGCGGAAAGTCGGCGGCGAGCTGGGCACGCGAACCGAAACCAAGAACGTCAACTCGGTGCGGTTCGTGATGGCCGTGATCGAGGGCGAGGCCAAGCGCCAGGTTGAACTGATCGAAAGCGGCGGTGCGGTGGCGCAGGAAACGCGGCTCTACGATCCCGACAAGAATGTCACGCGCACCCTTCGCTCGAAGGAGGATGCGCACGACTACCGCTACTTCCCCGACCCCGATTTGCTTCCGCTCGAGCTCGACGACGCCTTCATCGCGGCGTGCCGGGAGTCGCTGCCCGAACTCCCCGATGCCAAGCGCAAGCGGTTCGAGGGAATGGGGATCGGCGCCTACAATGCTTCGGTCCTGACCGCCGAGGTCGAGATTGCGCGCTGGTTCGACCAGCTGCTCGACGCCGGCGCCCCCCCCGCGCAGGCCGCCAACTGGGTCGCGTCGGAGCTGTTCGGGGCCTTGAACCGGATGGGGCGGACGATCGACGACTCGCCCGTTTCGCCGGCCAATGCGGCTGAGCTGCTGAGCCTCGTCGCCGACGGGACACTCAGCGGAAGCCTGGCCAAGCAGGTGTTCGAGATCATGCTCGAGACCGGCGACGGCGCGGGCAAGATCGTCGAGGATCGCGGGCTCAAGCAGACTTCGGACAGCGGCGCGATCGACACGGTCATCGACGGCATTCTCGCCGCCAACTCCGACAAGGTTTTGCAATATAAGGCGGGCAAGGAAGCCTTGTTCGGCTTCTTCGTCGGGCAGACGATGAAGGCGATGCAGGGCAAGGCCAACCCGGGCGTGGTCAATGAAAGGCTGCGGGCGAAACTATCCGCCTGACGACGACTTTTTGGAGATGTCATGCGTAAGTTCTTGACCGCCGCTCTTGCCGCGACCCTCGCCGCCCCTGCCCTCGCGGCCCCGCCCAAGCTGATCGTCGCTATCTCGGTCGATCAGCTCTCGGCCGACCTGTTCGACGAATATCGTTCGTCCTTCACCGGCGGCCTTGCCCGGCTCGCGGCGGGCGCGGCGTTCCGCAACGGCTACCAAGGCCACGCCGCGACCGAGACCTGTCCGGGCCACTCGACGATCCTCACCGGCGACCGTCCGGCGCGGACCGGCATCATCGCCAACAACTGGGTCGACCTCGGCCAGGCGCGCTCCGACAAGGGGGTGTATTGCGCCGAGGACGAGCGCGTGCCCGGGTCGTCGACGACCGCCTACACGGTGTCGCCGGTCCACCTCCGCGTGCCGACGCTGGGCGAGCGGCTCAAGCTCGTCTCGCCGGCAAGCCGCTCGGTCGCGGTCGCGGGCAAGGACCGCGCGGCGGTGATGATGGGCGGGCACAAGCTCGACCAGCGCTGGTACTGGGACGGCAAGAAATACGTGACCGACCTTGCGGGGGTTGCGACGCCGCGCGCGGTGACCGCGACCAATGCGGCGGTAGCAAAACTCCTTGCCGCACCAGCCGATCCGCTCGATCCCCCGGCGCTATGCCAATCGAGGGCCAAGCCGGTCGAGATCGAGGGCGGCGGCAAGCCGGTCGGGGCGGGCGCCTTTGCCCGCGCGACGGGCGATGCCAAGGGTTTTCGCGCTTCTCCCCAGTTCGACGGTGCGACGCTGGCGTTGGCGGCCGGGCTGATCGGCGAGATGAAGCTGGGCCGCGGCAAGGCGACCGACCTCATCGCGATCGGCGCCTCGGCGACCGACTATGTCGGCCACACTTACGGCACCGAGGGGCAGGAAATGTGCCTGCAATTGCTCTCGCTCGACCGTGACTTGGGCGATTTCTTCGGCCAGCTCGACAAGCAGGGCCTCGATTATGCAGTGGTGCTGACCGCCGATCATGGCGGCAATGACGTGCCGGAGCGCGAGCAGGCAAGCGGGATCCACGACGCGGCGCGGGTCGACCCCGCGCTGTTCCCCGCAGCGATGGGCAAGGCGATCGCCGCCGAACTCAAGCTGGCCGGGCCAGTGCTAATCGGCGAGAGCGCGTTCGGGGACATCTATTTCGACCGTGCGCTCAAGCCGGCGGATCGTCGCCGCGCGGAGGCCGCCGCCGTCGCACGCTACCAGGCCCACCCCCAGGTCGAGGCGGTGTTCACGCATGCCCAGCTCAAGCGCACCCCGCTTGCCACCACCACGCCCGACCAGTGGACGCTGATCGAACGCGCCCGCGCTTCGTTCGATGACCAGCGCTCGGGCGACCTTGTCGTTCTGCTGCGCCGGCGCGTGACCCCGATCGCCGACACGCGCGGCTATGTCGCGACTCACGGCAGCGCGTGGGATTACGACCGGCGTGTGCCGATCCTGTTCTGGCGCGCGGGCATGGCCTTGGCGCCGAGCGATGCGGTGGTCGAAACGGTCGATATCGCACCGACGCTCGCGGCGTGGATCGGGCTCAGGCTTCAGCCGGGCGCGGTCGACGGCCATTGCCTGATGAGCGTTCCCGGAGTGACCTGCCCTTCACGCTAACATCTTGAGGGCTTGCGCTTTTTTAGAAAGCGCGGCAGCTTGTGCGCCAAGAATGAGGGGTCCGTTTATGCGTCGCACGATGATCTTGCTGTGGGGCGCTTCGCTGCTCGCCGGCTGTGTGCAGACCAGGCAATACGCCGACCTTCAATTCACCCCGCCGCAGGGCGATTACAAGCTGCTCGTGCTCCGCCCCGACGTCAGCGTGTCGTCGCTGACGCTTGGCGGGATGCCCGAGCAGCGCGCCGACTGGACCGACGCCGCGCGCGCCGCGATCGTCAAGGCGATCCGTGCCCAGCAGGCGGCACGTGGCGGACAGCTGTTCATCGCCGAGCGGCGGACCGGCGTCCCGGGGGTCGACGCCGAGACCGTTGCCGAGCTCGAGCGGCTGAACTTCGCCGTCGACAGTGCGATCGCGGAGCATAAATATTCCGGCAACACCCTGCCGACCAAGCGCCGCGTGGGGCTCGACTACACGCTTGGCGAGGATGCGCTCGCCTTCGGCCGCAAGACCGGCTTCGACTACATGCTGTTCCTCCACGCCGAAGACCAGCACGCCTCGGGCGGGCGGGTAGCGATGCAGGTGCTCGGGCTGGCCGGCTGCTTCATCGGTTTCTGCGCACCCTCGGGGGGCAGCGGCCAGCTCGCCTACGCCAGCCTCGTCAACCTCCACAGCGGCGAAGTCGTCTGGTTCAACGTCCTCCAGACCGGCAGCCAGCTGCCCGGCATGGGCTTCGGCGACATTCGAACGCAGCCCGGGGCCGACGAGATGGTCGAGCGATTGCTCGGGCGGATGAAGCCCGGGCGCGAGGCGGCCCGCGCCGCGATGGTGCGCCGATGACCGGCGTGTCCCGCCGAGCGCTGATCGGGGG
>JALYIX010000267.1 GCA_030775565.1 Pseudomonadota bacterium
AACATCGGCTTTGCGCTGTGCCCGATGCTCAGCATGGGCGGGATCGAGGCCTTGGAAGCGCATGGCTCGGACAGCCAGAAGGCCGACTATTTGCCGAAGATCGTCAGCGGCGAATGGCCGGCGACGATGAACCTGACCGAACCGCAGGCGGGCAGCGATGTGGGGGCCCTCAAGACCAGGGCCGACCGTGCGGGGAACGGCGTGTGGAAGATCAGCGGCACCAAGATCTACATCACCTATGGCGAGCATGACCTCGCCGACAACATCATCCACCTCGTCCTCGCGCGCACGGCGGGCAGCCCCGAGGGCACCAAGGGCATCTCGCTGTTCCTCGTCCCCAAGATCCTTCCCGACGGGTCGCGCAACGACCTCTCCTGCGTCTCGATCGAGCACAAGCTCGGCATCCACGCCTCGCCGACTTGCGTGATGAGCTTCGGCGACGAAGGCGGCGCGACCGGCTGGCTGATCGGCGAGGAACGCGCGGGCATGAAGGCGATGTTCACGATGATGAACAATGCCCGGCTCAACGTCGCCCTCCAAGGGGTCGGGATCGCCGAGCGTGCGACCCAGCGGGCCGTGGCCTATGCCCTCGAACGGCGCCAGCTCGGCCGGGCGATTGCGGACCACCCCGACGTCCGCCGGATGTTGCTCCGCATGCGCGCGCTGACCAACGGCGCGCGCGCGCTGACCTACCTCGCGTTCGGCGATCTCGACCGCAAGGCGGCGGGGGATGGGCCGGCGGGTTATCGCGCCGAAGTGCTGACCCCGCTCGCCAAGGCGTGGTGCACCGACATCGGCTGCGAAGTCGCCAGCCTCGGCATCCAGGTCCATGGCGGCATGGGCTATGTCGAGGAGACCGGCGCCGCCCAGCACCTCCGCGACGCGCGCATCGCGCCGATCTACGAAGGCACCAACGGCATCCAGGCCGCCGACCTCGTCGGGCGCAAGCTGGGGCTCGATGGCGGCGCGGCGTTCGACCGGCTGATGGTCGACATTCGTGCCGAGATCGTCGCTCCCGGGCTGGTCGCGCTCGCCGACGCGGTCGAAGCAGGCGCAGCGACGCTGCGCCGCTCGGGCTCCGAGGACCGGCTCGCCGGAAGCTATCCGTTCCTCACCATGTGCGCCGTGCTCGTCGCCGGCTGGCTGGTCGAACGGATCGCGCGTTCGGCAGGCGCCAATGACCGCGACCAGGCCGTGGCCACCTATTATGGAACGGTGCTGGCGAGCGAAGCGGTAGGGCTGGCAACGGCGGCAGGTGGCGGTGCCGGCCTGCTTTATTCGGTCCGGGCCGAAGCCCTCGGCTAAGGGTGGTCGATTGCGAGGAGGTCGGCCGGTTCGAGCCCGAGCCGCTGCATCCGCGCCCGGATCGCCGGCCATTCGCTCGTCACGAACAGTTCGCGCTCGCGCTCGCGCAGCCGCGCACGGGCGCCCGGAGCGACAAACATGCCGATGCCGCGCTTGACCAGGATCAGCCCCTCATCCTGGAAGCCCTGATAGGCTTTCGCCACCGTCAGGGGGTTTGCACCCTGTTCGACGGCAAGGGCGCGAACCGAGGGCAGGGGGTCACCATCGCTGAACCGTCCGGCAAGGATGGCGTCACTGATCACCTCGCGCAGGCGGACGTAGACGGGCTTGTCGGGAAGGCTGCGAAGCGTCATGCTGTGGTAATACAGCACGGCGCCAACAAGAGCAAGCCGGTCAGCTCGCCCCGCCGTCCCAGCGGCGGACGATCGTCGCAAGCTCGGGCCGCGGTCGTTCGTCCAGCGGTCTTGCCGGCGAGCCCATGAACATGAACCCCGCGATCCGCTCGCCGGGCGCGCAGAAGGCTTCCCGCACGAGGTCGGAATAGGCCATCCACCCGGTAATCCACCCGCCGACGAAGCCCAGGGCATGCGTTGCCGTCAGCAGGTTCATGGCCACCGCGCCGACCGACAATTGCTGCTCCCACAGCGGAATCTTGTGTCCGGCAAGTGGCGCCGAGACGAGCACGACCAGCGCGGGCGCCTGGTAAGCGAATTCGAGCGCCTTTGCGTAATGCGCGCCGCTCGCGTCGGGATCGGCCAGCGGTAGCGCGCGCGCAAGCAGGTCGGCCAGCGCCTGGCGCTGCGAGGTCTCGACCACCACGAACCGCCATGGAAACAGCTTGCCATGATCGGGCGTGCGCGCCGCAATGGCGAGGATGCGTTCCAGCTGCGCGGCGTCGGGCCCAGGTGCAACCATCTCGCGCGGCTTGCCTGAACGGCGGGTCTCGAGCAGCGTCAGGGTCGAGGACAGATCGTTGAGCATGGTGCCCCCTACCGTGTCCCCCGCAAACTTTACACCCGGACATTTCCCGTTAGTGTCAGGCGTATAGCGAGCCCGCCCCGGATGGCGGGCCGATCCATATCTGGGGAGACGAAACTTGGTCGACACGCCCACTGCGGACAATCCGCGCGAGCCCGACATCAGCCACGAGAATCCCGCGCGCAAGGGCGAATGGTTCGGCCACCCCAACCAGCTCGCGCGGTTGTTCACCACCGAGATGTGGGAGCGCTTCGGCTACTATGGCATGCGCGCGCTGCTGACGCTCTATCTGACCAAGCATTTCGTCCTCGGCGACCATGCCGCGACCGGCCTCTATGGCGGCTACACCGCGCTGGTCTATCTCACCCCGCTCGTCGGCGGGCTCATCGCCGACCAGTATCTCGGATCCAAGCGGTCGGTGAAGTTCGGCGCGATCCTGATGGCGATCGGCTACCTCACGCTGGCCTTCGGCGGCCAACCGTCGAAGCCCTACGCCCTGATCGACGGCCAGCGCTACGAAGTGCAGATCGACAATTTCAGCGATCGCCCATCGAGCGCCGCCAACGAGCAACGCTTCATCCTCGACCATGGCCAGCGCCTCAAGATCAAGGGCAACGACGACGGCAGCGTCGCGCTCGTCGCCCCCGGTGGCGCCATCGCCCGGACCGTCGCCAAGGGCGCGCTCATCGACGGCAGCGACAAGAGCCCGGTGATGATCGCCATCCTGCTCATCGCCCTGTCGACCATCTCGGTCGGTAACGGCTTCTTCAAACCGAACATCTCGACCATGGTCGGCGCGCTATACGACCAGACCGACCAGCGCCGCGACGCCGGCTTCACCATCTTCTACATGGGCATCAACCTGGGCTCGATCCTCGGGCAGTTTTTCTGCCCGATCCTGGCCGACTGGCTCGGCTGGTGGGCAGGCTTCTCGCTCGCTGGCCTCGGCATGCTCGTCTCCTATTGCCTCATCCAGTTCGACGGCGGGCGGCTGGCCGGGTTCGGCGAGACTCCCGAACGTCCCGGCGGCGACCGCGCGCTGGTCATCTACGGCCTCGCCATCCTTGCCATCCCGGTGTTCTTCCTGCTGTTCCAGAACCTCATGGCGACCCCAGAGCCGGCGCCCGGGTCGGGCATCGTCGGCTACATCGCGTCGCTGTCGCTGATGGGCAAACTACTGTTCGGCACGTTCCTCGTCAGCGTCCCCGGCATCCTCGTCTGGTCGTTCCTCAAGGGCAGCCGACAGGAAGCGCAGATGATGGTCGCGGCGATGGTGCTGATCATCTTCAACGTCGTGTTCTGGACACTGTTCGAACAGGCCGGCTCGTCGCTGACCTTGTTCGCCGATCGCAATACCGACCTCCACCTCATCGGCTCGATCAGCCTGACCGCGCCGCAGACCCAGAACTTCAACCCGCTGTCGATCGTCATCCTCGCGCCGCTGCTCAGCATCCTGTGGGCGGCGCTGGCGAAGCGCGGGCTGGAACCGTCGATCCCGGTGAAGTTCGGCCTCGCGCTGATGGGCGTGGGCGCGGGCTTCCTGTTCCTGGTATTCGGGTCGCAGTTCGCCGGCCCGGACTTCAAGGTCGGGCTGTGGTGGCTGGCCGGTCTCTACGTCATCCACTCGCTGGCTGAGCTGTGCATTTCGCCGGTCGGTCTCAGCATGATCACCAAGCTGTCGATCGCGCGCGTTGTCGGGTTGATGATGGGCGTGTGGTTCCTGTCGATCTCGGTCGCGCAATATTTCGCCGGCGTCGTTGCCCAGGTCGCCAGCGTCGCGACAATCGGCGGCGAAGTCACCAATTTGAAGCTCAGCCTGGCGACCTACACCCACACGTTCACCGTCATTGCGTGGGTTGCGATCGGCGCGGGCGTACTGCTCCTGTTGTTGTCGTGGCCGCTCAAGAAATTGATGCACGGCGTGAAATAGCGGCGCTGGCCGGCACCCTCGGTCCCGGCTAGGACACCGTCATGACACGCAAGTTCTTCGGCACCGACGGCATCCGCGGGCTCACCAACTCCCCGCCGATGACCGCGGAAACCGCGCTCAAGGTGGGGCAGGCGGCGGGCGCCCATTTCCTGCGCGGCGACCACCGCCACCGCGTCGTCATCGGCAAGGATACGCGCCTGTCGGGCTATATGATGGAATCGGCGCTCGTCGCGGGGTTCGCGAGCGTCGGCATGGATGTCGTCCTGTTGGGGCCGATGCCGACCCCCGCGGTCGCCATGCTGACCCGCTCGATGCGCGCCGATCTTGGCGTCATGATTTCCGCCAGCCACAACAAATTCTACGACAACGGCATCAAGCTGTTCGGCCCCGACGGCTACAAGCTAAGCGACGAGGACGAACTCGCCATCGAGGCGCTGCTCGGTGAAGTGCCGGTCCTCGTCGCACCCGAGAAGATCGGGCGGGCCAAGCGCATCGACGACGCCCGCGGCCGCTACGTCCACTTCGCCAAGTCGACCTTTCCCGACCGGCTCCGGCTCGACGGACTGAAGGTCGTGCTCGATTGCGCCAACGGCGCCGCCTACTCGGTCGCGCCCGAAGCGCTGTGGGAATTGGGTGCCGACGTCATCCCGCTCGGGGTCCATCCCGATGGCATCAACATCAACGAAGGCTGCGGTTCGACCGATCCGATGCTGCTGCGCGAAACGGTGGTCGCGTCCGGCGCCGACATCGGCCTGGCCCTCGACGGCGACGCCGACCGGCTGATCGTGGTCGACGAGAAGGGACAAATCGTCGACGGCGACCAGTTGATGGCACTGATCGCGCTCGAGCATCACCGCAACGAGGCCCTGATGGGCAATGCGGTGGTCGCGACGGTGATGTCGAACCTCGGGCTCGAGCGGCGCTTGGCGCAGGACGGGATTACCCTCGAGCGCACCCAGGTCGGCGACCGCTACGTCCTGGAGGCGATGCGCGCGCGCGGCCGCAATGTCGGCGGCGAGCAGTCGGGGCATATCATCCTGTCCGATCATTCGACCACGGGCGACGGGCTGGTCGCGGGGCTGCAGGTGCTCGCCGCGCTGATCGATCACGACAAGCCCGCGAGCGAACTGCTCCACCTGTTCGAGCCCGTCCCCCAGTTGCTCAAGAACGTTCGCTATGCCGCCGGCCAGCCCCTCGACAACGCCAGCGTCAAGCAATGCATCGCCGACGCAGAGGCCGAACTTCACGGTCGCGGGCGCCTTGTCATCCGCAAGTCGGGCACCGAACCGCTGATCCGGGTCATGGCCGAGGGCGACGACGCGGCGCAGGTCGAACGGCTGGTCGACGCGATCTGCCAAGCGGTCGCCAAGGCTGCCGCCTGATGCTCGAAATGAGACCCGATTGCGAACGCTGCGGCGCCGACCTGCCGGCGAGCGCGCCGGGCGCGTTCATCTGCTCGTTCGAGTGCAGCTTCTGCGCCGAATGCGCCGAGGCGCTCGACGAGCGATGCCCCAATTGCGGGGGCGACCTCACCGACCGGCCGACGCGGTCGAAGGCCAGGCTGGCCGCGAACCCGGCGTCGACGGAGCGGAAGTTTCGCGGGTGAGGACGCCGCGCATATTGGTCATTGCCGGCTCGGATTCGGGCGGGGGCGCGGGCGTTCAGGCCGACATCAAGACGATCACCATGCTCGGCGGTCACGCGATGACCGCGATCACCGCGGTGACGGCGCAGAACACGCTCGGGGTCAGCGCGGTCCATCCGATACCGGCGGAGACGGTGCTCGCGCAGATCGACGCGGTGGTCGGCGACATCGGGGTCGACGCGGTCAAGATCGGGATGATCGGCAGCGCGTTTACCGCCGAGCAGGTCGCGCTTCGGCTCGAACGGCTCGAGGGCGTGCCGATCGTGTTCGACCCGGTGATGCTCGCCACCAGCGGCGCGGCGCTGGCCGACGAGGCGACCGTCGCGGCGTTCGGGCGGCTGATGGATGTCGCGACGCTGGCGACCCCGAACCTGCCCGAATTGAATCGGCTGACCGGCGACGAGGACCCGATCGCGGGGGCCTTGGCGCTGGTCTCGCGCCATGGCTGCGCGGTGCTGGTCAAAGGCGGACACGAGGAAGGCGACGCGCTCGCCGACGCGCTGATCGAGGAGGATAATTTGACGAGCTGGCAGGGCCAGCGCATCGCCACGACCAGCACCCATGGCACCGGCTGCACGCTGGCCAGCGCGATCGCCTTTCACCTGGGCTGCGGCGAAACCCTCGCGCGCTCGGTCGAACGGGCACGGTTGTTCGTGCGGATGGCGCTGCACGAGGCGCCTGGGCTGGGGCAGGGACATGGTCCGCTCGGTCAGCAGGCGGTTCGGCTCGACTGCGGGGCGGGGCCTAGGCTCAACCAGGTGACGGTGACGGGGCGCGATTATGCCGCGATGGTGACCTTCTACCGCGCGCTTGGCCTGCGCCAGATCGTCGATGCGCCCGACAGTCATTACGCGCGGTTCGAAAGCGCCGGCGGGGCGACCTTCTCGGTTCAGATCGACCCTGACGAGAGCGTGTCCGAATCGACCGCGGTCTATTTTGAATGCGACGACCTCGACGAGCGGGTGGAGCGGCTCGCCCGCGCCGGAATGGCGTTCGAGCATGGTCCACGCGACCAGCCATGGCTGTGGCGCGAGGCGCGGTTGCGCGATCCCGCGGGCAACACGATTTTCCTCTACAAGGCCGGCGAAGCGCGCCGTTTCCCGCCGTGGCGCGTGGTCGAATCGGTAGCGAAACCCGAGAGCGCGGGCTAGCCTCGCCGCCATGCGCCGCCCCTGTTTCAAGATCGAACGAGACTTCCCGGAGCCGCTCGCCGGGGTCGACGAGGCCGGCTGCGCGCCGCTTGCCGGGCCGGTCGTCGCGGGCGCCGTCATCCTCGACCGCGATCGCTTCCCGCGTGGGATCGACGACTCCAAGAAGCTCGACCTGGCCACCCGCGAGGCAATCTTCGGCCGGCTCCAGAAGGTCGCGCGGATCGGGGTCGGGATCGCCTCGGTCGAGGAGATCGACACGCTCAACATCTACTGGGCGCGGATGCTCGCGATGACCCGCGCGGTCGAGGCGCTGGGCGTCGAGCCGGCGTGGGTCCTGGTCGATGGCAACCGCCTGCCACGCTGGGAGCGCCGCAACGCGAGGCCGATCGTCGCGGGGGACACCAAGTGCCGCTCGATCGCCGCCGCCTCGATTGTCGCCAAAGTTACCCGCGACCGCATCATGCTCGAGCATAGCCGAACCTGGCCGGGCTATGGCTGGGAGACCAACCGCGGCTATCCGACCCCCGACCATCGCCGCGCCCTCATCGAACTCGGCTGCACGCCGCTTCATCGGCGCAGCTTCAACCTCGTCCGCGAGCGGCTCGCCATGGACCAGCAGCACGAAATGGAGCTGGCGAGTCCTTTGGGCCACACCACCACCGATGGAGTCCGCGCGGCGGGGTAAGACTCAACATATGGTATGGGGCGGCTCTCGGACTCGCTTCGTTCCCGCTCCCGCCAGCGCCCTCGTGAACCATCTGCCGCTTGACCGCGAGTCGGCCCTGACTCACCTTGGGATCCGAACAGGGGGCTCGCTTCACATGACCGTCATCGCACCGCTTGCGGAGAAGCAGGGCCGTCTTCGGCCCGTCACCAAACGGCCGAGCCTCAAGCTCGCGCCGCGCGCGCTGCCCCTCGACACGATCATCCAGGCCGATTGCGTCAAGGCGATGGCGGGGCTGCCCGACAAGTCGGTCGACATGATCTTCGCCGACCCGCCCTACAACCTGCAGCTTGGCGGCGACCTGTTCCGGCCCGAGGGCGGCCGGGTCGATGCGGTCGACGATGCGTGGGACAAGTTCGACAGCCTCGCGGTCTATGACAAGTTCACCAAGGAGTGGCTCGCCGAGGCACGCCGTATCCTCAAGGACGACGGCACGATCTGGGTGATCGGCAGCTACCACAACATCTTCCGCGTCGGCGCACTGCTCCAGGACGCCGACTATTGGATCCTCAACGATATCGTGTGGCGCAAGACCAATCCGATGCCCAACTTCCGCGGCACCCGCTTCACCAACGCGCACGAGACTTTGATCTGGTGCAGCAAGTCGGAGAAGGCGCGATACACCTTCAATTATCAGGCGATGAAGGCGCTCAACGACGATATCCAGATGCGCTCCGACTGGCTGTTTCCGATCTGCTCGGGCGGCGAGCGCGAGAAAGGCGACGACGGCCACAAGGCGCATCCGACGCAGAAGCCCGAGGCGCTGCTCTATCGCATCCTGCTCGCCTGCACCAAGCCCGGCGACGTCGTGCTCGATCCCTTCTTCGGGACGGGAACGACCGGCGCGGTGGCGAAGCGGCTCGGGCGGCGCTGGATCGGGATCGAGCGCGAGAGCAAATATGTCGAGGTAGCGAGCCGCCGCATCGCCGCCAGCCTGCCGCTCGACGAAAGCGCGATGACCGTGATGGCCGACAAGCGTGCCGCGCCGCGGGTGGCGTTCGGCGTGCTGGTCGAGAGCGGGCTGATCGCGCCGGGCAGTCTGCTGACCGACGCCAAGCGACGCTGGAGCGCGACCGTCGGGGCCGATGGCTCAATCGTCTGCGAAGGCCATGCCGGGTCGATCCACAAGGTCGGCGCCGCGCTGCAGGGGGCGCCGTCGTGTAATGGCTGGACCTTCTGGCACGTCGAGCGGGAGGGCGCGCTCGCCGAGCTCGACACGCTGCGCAAGAAGTATCTCGCGGCGGGCTAGCTTGCCCGCAGCCGCGTCACCGCTTAGTCGGCGGGGATGACCTTCAAGACCCTCGATGACCTCCCCGCCGACCTGACCGGCAAGCGCGTGCTCGTTCGCGTCGATTTGAACGTACCGTTCCACGATGGTGCGATCAGCGACGACACCCGGCTCCGCGCCGCCGTCCCGACGATCGCCGAGCTGTCCGACAAGGGCGCGATCGTGCTGCTGCTGTCGCACTTCGGCCGGCCCAAGGGGCAGAGCCGCCCCGACATGAGCCTCGCGCTGGTCGTCCGTCCGCTTCACCTCCTGACCGGCCGTCCGGTGCGCTTCGTCGAGGATTGCCAGGGTCCCGAGGCCGAGCGCGCGATCCTGACGATGACCCCGGGGTCGATCGGGGTGCTCGAAAACACCCGCTTCCACCTCGGCGAGGAGAAGAACGACCCCGCGTTGGCCAGGGCGATGGCGGCGCTTGGGGACATTTACGTCAACGACGCCTTCTCTGCCGCGCATCGCGCCCACGCTTCGACCGAGGGGGTGGCGCATGTGCTTCCCGCCTATGCCGGGCGGGCGATGGAGGCCGAGCTGAAGGCGCTCGCGGCGGCGCTCGACAATCCTGATCATCCTGTCGCGGCGGTCGTCGGCGGCGCCAAGGTCTCGTCGAAGCTCGCCGTGCTCGGGCACCTCGTCGGCAAGGTCGACCATCTCATCATCGGCGGGGGCATGGCCAACACCTTCCTCGCCGCGCGCGGGGTCGCGGTCGGCAAGTCGCTCGCCGAGCATGACCTCGTCGGCGAAGCCGAGGCGATCTTTGCGCGGGCCGAGGCGGCGAACTGCACCATCCATCTGCCCTACGATGTCGTCGTGGCGAAGGAGTTCGCGGCCAATCCACCCTCAGTTCGGACCTGCAACGTGCATGAGGTGGCCCCCGACGAGATGATCCTCGACGTCGGTCCCGCAGCGGTCGAGGCGCTGTCGGACGTGCTCAAGAACTGCCGCACGCTCGTCTGGAACGGCCCGCTCGGCGCGTTCGAAACCCCGCCGTTCGAAGCCGCCACGGTGGCCCTCGCGCGCACCGCGGCCGCACTCACCGAAGGCGGCAGCCTGGTCTCGGTCGCCGGGGGCGGGGACACCGTTGCAGCCCTCAACATGGCCGGCGTCGTGCCCGAGTTCAGCTTCGTCTCGACCGCCGGTGGTGCCTTCCTTGAATGGATGGAGGGGCGGACGCTGCCCGGGGTCGCGGCGCTCGAGGCGCGCTGACCGCTGCCTCTGGACAGCGTCGCTGCCCACGCTAACAGCCCCATCGCATACGTATGCGTAGACAGGGGATTCGAATGACCGCCGACACCGCCGCGATGCTCGCCCAGATCGAACGGGGCGACGGCTTTATTGCCGCGCTCGACCAGTCGGGCGGCTCCACGCCGGGCGCGCTCAAGGGCTATGGCATCGGCGAGGATCGTTTTTCGGGCGACGAGGAAATGTTCGCGCTGATTCACGCCATGCGCGAGCGGGTGATGACCTCGCCCTGCTTCACCGGCGAGAAGGTCATCGGCGCGATCCTGTTCGAGCGGACGATGGATGGCGAGGCCGGCGGCAAGCCCGTGCCCGAATTGCTGTGGGAGCGCGGCGTGGTACCGTTCCTCAAGGTCGACAAGGGGCTCGAGGAGGAGCGCGACGGGGTCAAGCTGATGAAGCCGATCGGCGGGCTCGGCGAGTTGCTCGAGCGGGCTAAGGCCAAGGGCATCTTCGGCACCAAGATGCGATCGGTGATCGAGCGCGCGAACCCGACGGGGATCGCCGCGATCGTCGAGCAGCAGTTCGCCGTCGCCGCCGAGATCAGCCGCCACGGGCTGATGCCGATCATCGAGCCCGAAGTGTCGATCAAGAGCCCAGAGCGCGCCGACTGCGACCGGATGCTGCGCGACGAACTCGTCAAGGCGCTCGACGCGCTGCCGCACGGCGATCGGGTGATGCTCAAGCTGACCATCCCCGCCGAGGCGGGTTTGTTCGACCCGCTCGTCGCCCACCGCGGCGTGCTGAAGGTCGTCGCGCTGTCGGGGGGATACAGCCGCGCGGAAGCGTGCACGGAACTGGCCAAAAACAAGGGCATGATCGCGAGCTTTTCGCGCGCGCTGCTGAGCGACCTCAAGGACCAGATGAGCGACGCGGAATTCAACGCCTCGCTCGGCGGGGCGATCGCCGACATTCACCGGGCCTCGACCGTCAAGGCCTAGGACGCGCGCTCGGGTCGGGCTAAGGGCGCGCCATGGACCTCGACGAAGATATCGACCTCACTGCCTTCGCCGCGCCGACGCGGACGCGCCCGTGCGAGCTTTACCTGATTTCCCCGCAGGAGGTTGGAGGGGTCTTCCCCGACCGGCTGAGGGCGGCGCTTGGCGGCGGGCCGGTCGCGGCGTTCCAGTTAAGGGTGAAGGATGTCGGCGAGCATGAGCTGGCCAAGCTTGCCGAACCGCTGCAGCGGATCTGCGACGATTCCGATGTCGCCTTCATCGTCAACGACAGCGTCGCCCTGGCCAAGCGGCTGGGTGCAGACGGGGTTCACCTCGGCCAGTCCGATGGCGACCTCAAGGAAGCGCGCGCGATTCTCGGCCCCTCGGCGCAGATCGGCCGCACCTGCCACGACAGCCGCCACCTCGCGATGCAGGCGGGCGAGGAGGGTGCCGACTATGTCGCCTTCGGCGCCTTCTACGAGACCATGACCAAGCCGAGCCATTATCGTCCCGAGCCGCAGCTCTTGTCGTGGTGGTCGGCGCTGTTCGAAGTGCCGTGTGTCGCGATCGGCGGGATCACCCCGGCGAACGCCGCGCCGCTAATCACTGCCGGGGCCGATTTCATCGCGGTTTGCCAGGCGGTGTTCGGGGCCGAGGATCCGGCGCGCGCGGTCGCCGCGTTCGACGCCCAGTTGCGGGGATGAAGCGGCGGGCCGTCACGCAAGTTCGTTGCGGCAGGGAAAGAAGTTCGGCTTGCATCGTTCACTGCTCCAAACCGTCCTGGTCAGGAGAAGTCGCGTGAAGTCGAACGTCTGGAAGAAGCTCGCCGCGGGTGCCGCCGTCGTTGCGCTGGTCGGCGTGGCGCATGCGTCGAAGCCGATGCCCAAGCCCGGCGCGCCCGCCGCGCTCGCCAAGCCCGCCGGGGGCTGGGTCCCGCCGGGGACGCCGGGCTCGCCGATCGATGCCGGGATTTTCGAGGCGCAGGTGCTGCTCGACGTCGCCGGCTTCCCCTCGGGGGTGATCGACGGCAAGAAGGGGATGGTGTTCGCGAAATCACTGAGCGGGTTCCAACAGGCGCATAATCTGCCCGACACGGGCAAGCTCGACGCGGCGACGATCCAGGCATTGAAAGCGATGAACCGCCCCTCGACGATCGACGTCAACTTGACCCCCGACCAGGTCGCCGGGCCGTTCGTGATGCCCTTCCCCAAGAAGCCCGAGGATCAGGCGACGCTGCCCTTCATGGGCTATCGCAACATGCTCGAGGAAGTCGCCGAGGAGTTTCACACGACGCCGGACACGATCGTCGCGCTGAACGGGCCCGATGCCAAGATCGGCGTCGGGCAGATGCTCAAGCTGCCCAACGTCGTTGCCGCCAACCAGAATTATGA
>JALYIX010000268.1 GCA_030775565.1 Pseudomonadota bacterium
TCAGCGCCGGGTCGAGCGCCTGCCCGGCTTCATAGGCGAGAAACCCCGCCGCATGACGTCCCCCGCGCAGCGCCTCGCGCAGCCGCGCGAGCGCCGGACGAACCTCGTCCAGCGTCCACGCCGCGACCTCGCCGACCGGATCGCAATAAAGACGCGGCGCGCCACCGCCGTCGCGCGCATCGTCGAACAGGACGTAATGTTCCCCCATCCCCGCCAATTGCCCTGTTCGCACCCGGCTCGTAAACCCGCCTGATAAAGAGGAGACGCCGATTGCGTACCGCCGCCGTGTTTGCCGCCCTGCTGCTGTCCGCACCGGCACTCGCCGCGCCGCCACCGATCGATCCTTCGACTCGCGCGCGGATTGACCGCATTCTCGCCGCGACCCCGCTGATCGACGGGCATAACGACATCGCCGAACAGCTCGCCGAATCGCATGACTACAGCATCGCGAATATCGCCAGCGGGACCGGCCGCTGGCCTGACCACCCGCTGATGACCGACATGGCGCGGCTTCGCGCGGGGCATGTCGGCGGACAATTCTGGTCGGTCTACATCGACGGCAAATATACCGGCGACGAAGCCATCCGCCGCACGATCGAGCAGATCGACGTCGTCGACCGCATGATCGCCGCCTACCCCGCCACGCTCGAGCGCGCGCTCACCGCCGACGACGTCGTGCGCATCCACCGCTCGGGCAAGGTCGCCTCGCTGATCGGGATCGAGGGCGGGCGCCAGATCGGCGGCAGCATGGCCGCGCTCCGTCAATTCTACCGGCTCGGCGCGCGCTACATGACGCTCACCCACAACCAGACCACCGAATGGGCCGACAGCGCGACCGACGATCCCAAGTGGCACGGCCTCTCGCCGTTCGGGCTCAAGGTCATCGGCGAGATGAACCGGCTCGGCATGCTCGTCGACTTAAGCCATGTCTCGGCCGACGTCATGCGCCAGGCGATCGGCGCCAGCCGTGCACCGGTGATCTTCAGCCACTCCTCGGCGCGCGCGCTCGACAGCCACCCGCGCAACGTTCCCGACGATGTGCTCGCGCTGGTCCGCCAGCGTGGCGGTGTGGTGATGGTCAATGCCTGGAACGACTTCGTCTCGCCCGGCGCCTGGGCGTGGGACGCGGCGCATTCCGCCGAGGAAGCACGCCTCAAGACGATGATCAGGGACAATAAGGACGACGTCGCCGCACAGCTTAAGGCATGGGACGCCGCGCACCCCCGGCCGCGCGTGACGATCGGCGAGGTCGCCGACCATATCGACCATGTCGCCAAAGTGGCGGGCCATGACCATGTCGGGCTCGGGCTCGACCTCGACGGCATTCCCTATACGCCCGATGGGCTCGAAGGCGTCGACGGCTACCCCGCGCTGTTCGCCGAACTGATCCGCCGCGGCTGGACCGACGCCGACCTCGCCAAGCTGGCGGGAGGGAACATCCTGGCCGTAATGCGCCAGGCCGAGGCGGTGTCCCGCTCGATGGCCGCCACCGCGCCCGCCATGGACAGGCTTCCTACCACTCCCTAATTCGGCGCCATGTCCGAACCACCCCTCCGCGCCGCAATCCTGCCGGTCACCCCGCTGCAGCAGAATTGCAGCCTCGTCTGGTGCACGAAGACCATGCGCGGCGCCTTCGTCGATCCCGGCGGCGACCTGCCCAAGCTGCGTGACGCGGTGGCGCGGGCGGGCGTGACGATCGAGAAGATCCTGATCACCCACGGCCATATCGACCATTGCGGCTCGGCCGGGATCTTCGCCGAGGAGCTTGGCGTGCCGATCGAAGGCCCGCACGAGGCCGACCGCTTCTGGATCGCACGGCTCGAGGACGATGGCCGCAACTATGGCGTCACGGGCAAGCCGTTCGAGCCCGATCGCTGGCTCGTCAACGGCGATCAGGTGACCGTCGGCGAGGTCGTGTTCGATGTCCGCCATTGCCCCGGCCACACCCCCGGCCATGTCGTCTTTCACCATCCCGAATCAAAACTGGCGATCGTCGGCGATGTGCTGTTCCAGGGCTCGATCGGCCGCACCGACTTTCCGCTCGGCAACCACCAGCACTTGCTCGACGCGATCACCGGTCGCCTGTGGCCGATGGGCGGCGAGACCAGCTTCATCCCCGGGCACGGCCCAATGTCGACCTTCGCGCAGGAACGGCGGACGAACCCGTTCGTCGCCGACGCGGTGCTGGCGAACACCTGACCTAGGCGCCTTGCGTCGCCGACGCATTTCGTTATAGGGCAGCCTCGTTCGCGACCATCCGGCCGCCGCCGTGGGATTTCCCCCGACGAGCAAGGCGAGGATGGTCCCTTTTTTGTTTGAAGTGAGCAAGGTGCCGCATGGCCGTCCCCAAAAGAAAAACGTCGCCCTCGAAGCGCAACATGCGCCGCAGCCACCATGCGCTCGATGTGCCGAGCTTCCAGGAATGCCCGAATTGCGGCGAGCTGAAGCGCCCGCACAATCTGTGCAGCTCCTGCGGCCACTACAACGGCCGCGAGATCCTCTCGACCGAAGCCTGACGAACGCGAGGGGGTGCAGGCGATGACTGCCGGCCCGTGCATCGCGATCGACGCCATGGGCGGGGATGTGGGCCCGGCGGCAATCGTCGCCGGCGTTGCACTCGCGCACCGCACCGATCGTGCGCTCTCGTTCCAGCTATTTGGTGACCAGGCGCTGATTGCGCAGGAAGTCGCCAAGCATCCCGCGGTCGCCTCGGCAATTTCGGTCCAGCACACTACTGAAGCGATCGCCGCGTCCGAAAAGCCGAGCCAGGCGATCCGCCGCGCGCGCGGCACGTCGATGGGTATGGCGATCAACGCGGTCAAGGACGGTCAGGCCAATGCCGCGCTGTCGGCGGGCAACACCGGCGCGCTGATGGCGATCGCCAAGCTCGCGCTGCGCACCATGCCCGGGATCGACCGCCCGGCGCTCGCCGCGCTGCTGCCGACGCTCGGCGACCAGGACCTGGTCATGCTTGACCTTGGCGCCAACACCGAGTGCGACGCGCAGAATCTGGTCCAGTTCGCGGTCATGGGCGCGGCTTATGCCCGCACCGCGCTCGACATCGCCTCGCCGCGCGTCAAATTGCTCAACATCGGTACCGAGGAATTGAAGGGGACCGACGAATTGAAGGAAGCCGCCGCGATGCTGCGCGAGGCGACCTACCTGCCGTTCCGCTTCGATGGCTTTACCGAGGGCGACCAGCTGTCACGCGGCACGATCGACGTCGTCGTCACCGACGGTTTTTCGGGCAACATCGCGCTCAAGACCGCCGAGGGCACCGCGCGGTTCGTCACCGACTTGCTCCGCCGCGCCTTCACCTCGTCGCGCCGCTCGAAGGCCGGGTTCGCGCTGTCCAAGCCCGCGCTTCACATGCTGCGGGTGCATCTCGATCCCAACAACCACAATGGCGCCGTCTTCCTCGGCCTCAATGGCCTCGTCGTCAAAAGCCACGGCTCGGCCAGCCCCAAAGGTTTCGCCAACGCGATCAGCGTCGCCGCGCGGATGGTGCGCAACGATATCACCAACAAGATCGGCACCGACCTCGACAAATTCCGCGCCCATGCCTTCGCTGGAGACGTCGCGAAATGACGCTGCGCTCGGTGGTCGCCGGCTGCGGCTCCGCGCTCCCCGCGCGGCGGGTCGACAATCAGGAACTCGCCGCCGAGGTCGACACCACCGATGCGTGGATCGTCGAGCGCACCGGCATCCGCAGCCGCTACATCGCCGGCGCGGGCGAGACGACCGGCACGCTGGCGACCGAAGCGGCGAAGCGCGCACTTGCCCATGCCGGCATCGCGGCGAGCGAAATCGACCTCATCATTCTCGCGACGGCGACCCCGGACCAGACCTTCCCGGCGACCGCGACCAGCGTCCAGACCGCGCTCGGCATCAATGATTGCGTGGCGTTCGACGTTGCCGCGGTCTGTTCGGGCTTCCTCTATGCGCTAACCGTTGCCGACGCGATGATCCGCTCAGGGAGCGCGAAGACCGCGCTGGTCATCGGCGCCGAGACGTTCAGCCGCATCCTTGACTGGGAAGACCGCGCGACCTGCGTCCTGTTCGGCGATGGTGCCGGCGCGCTGGTGCTGCGCGGCACCGACGGCGAAGCGGGGATCCTAGCGACCAAGCTCCACGCCGACGGCCGCTACAACGACCTGCTCTATGTTGACGGTGGACCCTCGACGACCCAGACCGTCGGCAAGCTGCGCATGAAGGGCCGCGAAGTATTTCGCCATGCGGTCACCAATCTGGCCGCGGTCCTCGGCGAAGTCCTGACCGCCGCCGGACTGACCCCGGCCGATGTCGACTGGGTCGTGCCGCATCAGGCCAATGCCCGGATCCTGGATGCGACCGCGAAAAAGCTCGGCCTCTCGCCCGACAAGGTGGTCGTCACCGTCGACCGCCACGCAAATACGTCAGCCGCGTCGGTTCCGCTGGCATTCGACGTCGCGGTCAAGGACGGGCGCATCAAACGCGGCGACCTGATCGTCCTCGAAGCAATGGGTGGCGGCTTCACTTGGGGCGCCGCCGCGCTGCGCTATTGATTAATAAGCTTATTCATCAGATTGTCGGTTCCCCGACGATGTGACATAGATTATTGATTCGGAACCTCGCGGGGGCGCGAGTCTCGATCGACGGGGCGGGAGAATTAGAATGGCGGATGCAGGCGTTCCACGGGCGCAGGAGGGGGGGCTCCATTCGGGAACGCTGACCCGCGCGGATCTCGCCGATGTCGTTCACCGCGAACTTGGCCTGTCGCGCGCCGAGGCGGCGAGCATGGTCGAACGGCTGCTTTATCACATGTGCCACGCGCTTTCGCTCGGCGAGAACGTCAAGATTTCGGGTTTTGGCAGCTTCATCCTGCGCGACAAGGGCGAGCGCGTCGGTCGCAATCCCAAGACCGGGATCGAGGTGCCGATCGCGCCGCGCCGCGTCATGACCTTCCGCGCCAGCCAGATGATGCGCGAAAAGATCGTCAAATAGGCATGGATCCGGCGATTGTCGGAAAGGCCCCGGGCGCGTTCCGGACGATCGGCGAACTGTCGGCCGAACTTGGCGTGGCGCAGCATATCCTGCGCTATTGGGAGACCAAATTTCCCCAGCTGAAGCCGCTCCAGCGCGCTGGCAACCGCCGCTATTATCGCGCCGAGGATGTCGCCGTGGCCCGGCGGATCCATCAACTATTGTCGCGTGAAGGCTACACCGTTCGCGGCGTTCAGCAGCTGCTGGCCTCGAAGGACGCGCCGACCGCGCCCCCCGCCCCAGCCTCCCCGTCGCCGGCGGAGCGGCCCGCGCCGTCACTCGACCTCGCGCGCCTCAAGGCTTTGCGCGACCGGCTCGCCGAGGCGCTCTCCGCC
>JALYIX010000269.1 GCA_030775565.1 Pseudomonadota bacterium
GCGCTTGGCCGCCCAGCGCCCGTTGCCGTCCATGATGATCGCGACATGACGCGGGGTACGCGCCTCGGGCACGTCCGGCGCGACGTCGCGCGCGCCCTCACTCCGCACAGGAGCAATCGGGCGCACATGCTTCATTTGCCCAGGATTTCCTGTTCCTTGGAATGTGCCGCAGCGTCGATGTCGCGGATCGTCTCGTCGGTCATCTTCTGGACTTCGGTCTCATGCCGCTTGCGTTCGTCTTCGCTGATCTCGTTCTTTTTCTCGTCGGCCTTGAGCGCGTCCATGCCATCGCGGCGGACATTGCGCGCGGCGATCCGCGCCTTTTCGGCATATTGGCCGGCGAGCTTGGCAAGTTCCTTGCGGCGCTCCTCGGTCAAATCGGGGATCGGCAGGCGGATCATCTGGCCGTCGACGATCGGATTGATACCGAGGCCAGCGTTGCGGATCGCCTTTTCAACCGGAGTGACGTTCGAGCGGTCCCACACCTGGACGGTGATCATCCGCGGCTCGGGCACCGACACCGTGGCGCACTGGTTCAAGGGCATGTTCGCGCCATAGACTTCGACGACGATGGGATCGAGCAGCGCGGTCGAGGCGCGGCCAGTACGCAGCCCGACGAGGTCGCTCTTGAGCGCATCGGTGGCGCCGGCCATGCGGCGCTGGATGTCGGACTTCTCATAGGCGGGCATTGGTCACTCCTCAGTCGAAACGATTGTCGCGGTCCCCTCGCCCGCCAGCACCCGGGCAAGATTGCCGGGCTGGCGGATGTTGAACACGACGATCGGAATGTCATTGTCGCGGCACAGGGCCACCGCGGAAGCGTCCATCACCTTGAGATCGTCGGCCAGCACGCGCTGGAACGAGAGGTGATCATAGCGTTGGGCAGTGGCGATCTTCTTGGGGTCGGCATCATAGACGCCGTCGACGCTGGTCCCCTTGAACAGCGCATCGCACTTCATTTCCGCGGCCCTCAGCGCGGCTCCGCTGTCGGTCGTAAAATAGGGGCTTCCGACGCCCGCGGCGAAAATCACGACGCGGCCCTTGGCGAGGTGGCGCTCGGCGCGGCGACGAATGACCGGCTCGCACACCTGGTCCATCTTGATCGCCGACTGGACGCGAGTCTCCACCCCCAGTTGCTCGAGTGCATTCTGCATCGCCAGCGCATTCATGACGGTTGCCAGCATGCCCATGTAATCGGCCTGCGCGCGGTCCATGCCCTTGGCCGCGCCGGCCATGCCGCGGAAGATGTTGCCGCCGCCGATGACGAGGCACAGCTCGAAGCCTGCTTCCTTCGCCGCCTTGACCTCGCCGGCAAGGCCGACGACCGCGTCGGGATCGATGCCGAAGCCGGCGCTGCCCATCAACGCTTCGCCCGACAGCTTGAGGAGGATGCGGTGAAAGCGGGGGCGGGTCATGGATACCTGTCGAAACGCGAAGGGGCAGGAGCGCTCTTACGGCCCCCCTGCCCCTCTGCCAACATTTCCTTCAGTAGCGCTAGGCGACCGGATCGGGCTTCTTGATGCCGGCCGTCGCGGCGACTTCGGCGGCGAAGTCGCTGGTTGCCTTCTCGATGCCTTCGCCGAGCTGGAAGCGCTCGAACGCCTTGAGGACGATCGGGGCGCCGGCCTCCTTGCCCGCAGCGGCGACGACGTCGGCGACCGGGGTCTTGCCGTCGATCACGAACAGCTGGCTCAAGAGCGCGTTTTCCTTGCGGAATTTGGCGAGGCCGCCTTCGACCATCTTCTCGATGATGTTGGCCGGCTTGCCGCTGTCCTTGGCCTTCTCGATCGCGATGGCGCGCTCGCGCTCGACCAACGCGGGGTCGAGGTCGGCGGCGTCCAGAGCGAGCGGGTTGGCGGCAGCAATGTGCATCGCGAGCTGCTTGCCGAGCGCATTGAGCGCGTCCGCCGGGGCGGCGCTCTCGAGCGCGACGAGGACGCCGATCTTGCCCATGTTGGGGGCGGCGGCGTTGTGGACGTAGGACACCACCGCGCCTTCACTCACGTCGAGAATCGCGGCGCGGCGCAGCGACTGATTTTCGCCGATCGTCGCGATATTGTTGTTGAGCTTCTCTTCGACCGTGCCGCCGCCGGGATATTCAGCGGCCTTGAGCGCGTCGACATCGGTGCCGGTGGTCAGCACGAGCTGCGACAGGTCGCGGACGAACGACTGGAACTGCTCGTTCTTGGCGACGAAGTCGGTTTCCGAATTAATCTCGACGACCGCGCCCCGCGTGCCCGCGACGGCGACCCCGACGAGGCCTTCGGCGGCGGTGCGGCCGGCCTTCTTGGCAGCGGCGGCGAGGCCCTTGGTGCGCAGCCAGTCGACCGACGCTTCCATCTCGCCATTATTTTCAGTGAGGGCCTTCTTGCAGTCCATCATGCCGGCGCCGGTGCGCTCGCGCAGTTCCTTGACCGAGGCAGCGGTGATTTCAGCCATGGGAGAGTCCTTCTGACTCCCCTCCCGCTTGCGGAAGGGGTTGGGGTGGGATGCTTGTTCGCGGGGCGTGCGTGCGCGTCGAGGCGCACCGCCTATCCCCAGCCCCTCCCGCACGCGGGAGGAGCGCTAGATCAGGCCAGTGCTTCTTCGACCGGCGGTTCGACCATGGCGCCGATGTCGACGCCCTTCGAAGCCTGGTTGCCGCTCTTGCCGGCGCTTGCCGCGGCGGCGATCGAGTCGGCGTAGAGGCGGATGGCGCGGCTGGCGTCGTCGTTGCCCGGGACCGGGAAGGCGATGCCCTGCGGGTTCGAGTTGGAATCGAGGATCGCGACGACCGGGATGCCGAGCACATTGGCTTCCTTGATGGCGAGCTCTTCCTTGTTCGAATCGATCACGAACATGACGTCGGGAAGCCCGCCCATGTCGCGGATGCCGCCAAGGCTCTTCTCGAGCTTGTCGCGCTCGCGGGTAAGCTGGAGGACTTCCTTCTTGGTGAGGCCCGCAGTGTCGCCCGACAGCTGCTCCTCGAGGGTCTTCAAGCGCTTGATCGAGTTGGAAATGGTCTTCCAGTTGGTCAGCATGCCGCCGAGCCAGCGGTGGTTGACGAAATGCTGGCCCGACACGCGGGCGGCTTCGGCGACGGCGTCCTGCGCCTGGCGCTTGGTGCCGACGAAAAGAACCTTGCCGCCGCGAGCGGTTGCCTGCTGGACGAAATCGAGGGCGCGGGCGAACAGCGGCACGCTCTGCGACAGGTCAATGATGTGGACGCCATTGCGCTCGCCGAAGATGTACGGCTTCATCCGCGGGTTCCAGCGGTGGGTCTGGTGGCCGAAATGGGCCCCGGCTTCGAGCAATTGCTGTAGGGTGACGACAGTGGCCGCCATAAGATAGTTCCTTTCCGGTTATGCCTCGGCGGGTTCAAGAACCGATCGGAAGATCGGCACCGGTATGACGAACCCGCCTGTGGGATGGCGGCGCCCCTAAACGAAGGTGGCGATGGTTTCAAGAGTTACGTGCCGGAGAAGCAGCGGCCTTGTCACCACGCCCCTCCCCTTCGCGATTTGCGCCCTTCCCCTCCCGCAAGCGGGAGGGGTCTCTTAGCGCCGCTTACTCGTCGTCAGGCTCGGGGCCGGCCATCAGCGCTTCGCCGACCTCGTCCTTCTTGCCGCGCACGGCATTTTCGATGCGAACCGCGACGTCGGGGTTTTCGATCAGGTAGGTTTTGGAATTCTCGCGGCCCTGGCCGATGCGGATCGAATCATAGCTGAACCAGGCGCCCGACTTCTCGACGATCCCAGCCTTGACGCCAAGATCGAGGATTTCGCCGACCTTGGAGATGCCCTGGCCGTACATGATGTCGAACTCGACCTGCTTGAACGGCGGCGCGACCTTGTTCTTGACGACCTTCACCCGCGTGGTGTTGCCGACGATGTCGTCGCGGTCCTTGATCTGCCCGGTGCGGCGGATGTCGAGCCGCACGCTGGCGTAGAATTTAAGCGCATTGCCGCCGGTCGTGGTCTCGGGATTGCCGTACATGACGCCGATCTTCATCCTGAGCTGGTTGATGAAGATGACGATGCACTTGGAGCGGCTGATCGAGCCGGTGAGCTTGCGCAGCGACTGGCTCATCAGGCGGGCCTGGAGGCCGACATGGCTGTCGCCCATTTCGCCCTCGATCTCGGCCCTCGGCACCAGCGCGGCGACCGAATCGATCACCAGCACGTCGATCGCGTTCGAGCGGACCAGCGTGTCGACGATCTCGAGCGCCTGCTCGCCGGTGTCGGGCTGCGAGACGATCAGATTGTCGATGTCGACGCCGAGTTTCTTCGCATAGCCCGGGTCGAGCGCGTGCTCGGCGTCGACGAAGGCGGCGGTCCCGCCATTCTTCTGCGCCTCGGCGATGACGTGGAGCGCGAGCGTCGTCTTGCCCGAGCTTTCCGGGCCATAGACCTCGATCACCCGGCCGCGCGGCAGGCCGCCGACACCGAGCGCGATATCGAGCCCGAGACTGCCGGTCGAGATGACCTCCATCTCGACCTTCTCGCGGCTGCCCAGCTTCATCGCCGAGCCCTTGCCGAACGCGCGATCGATCTGCGCGAGCGCTGCCTCGAGCGCCTTTTGACGGTCCGTGGTCACCTTGTCCTCACCCGCTACGACTTTCAAATTGGCTGCCATGACCCCTGTCCTCTCGTCAATCCGACCCATCACGCGTCTCCGCGATCGAAGCTTCGTACATCATCTGTTCCATCGGAACAAGACAAGAACATGCGCCCGTGGCAAAACGTCGGTGACTGACCTTCGCTCGACGGCGCGGATCGTATCTGAGGTGCGGAAAACATGAGAGGTCTCCCCGAGCGGGTGACCGAGCAATCTCTTCATAGCAGCCGGCACCGAGGGCACAACTGTTTTGCCCAATCCGCAGGCAGCGGAACTTCGTCTCGGGCGTTTATGTTGCAACTGCGAACAAAATCCTCATAAAGGCGATCATGCTACAAGCTGCCCTTCCCGCCGCGACGACGCGCAGCCGTCTCGGCCGCCGTGAGAGCGTCGTCCTTTTGGCGGCACTGATGTCATTGAATGCCATCGGCATCGACGCGATGGTCCCGGCGCTGCCGCAGATCGTCCACAGCCTCGGCGTTGCGAGCGCGAACGAGCAGCAGCTGGTGATCATCACCTACATGCTCGGCTTTGGCGCGGGCCAGCTTGTCTGGGGCCCCTTGGCGGACCGATTCGGCCGGCGTCCGCTGCTCGTCGCCGGGCTGCTGTCGTTCGCGCTATTCTCGTTCGGCTGCGCCGTTGCACCGAGCTTTCCCCTGATGATCGCCGGCCGCGTGGCGATGGGGGCTGCCGCGTCGTCCACCCGCGTACTGGTCATGGCCATTGTCCGTGACCTGTTCGACGGCGAGGCAATGGCCAAGGTGATGAGCCTGGTATTCATGATTTTCATGGTCGTGCCGGTGCTGGCGCCGTCACTGGGGCAGGCGATCCTGCTGGTCGCCGAGTGGCGCATGATCTTTCTTGTGCTCATGGGCTATGCCGGACTGCTGCTGGCGTGGGCGTTGGTACGGCTGCCCGAGACCCTCCATCCCGAGGACCAGCGCTCGCTCGACCCGCGATCAGTGCTCGAGGCGGCTCGGCTGGTGGTCGGTGACCGGCTGGCGATGGGCTATACCCTCGCGAGCACGGCGCTCTTTGGCGCGCTCTCGGCCTATGTCGCGTCGGTCCAGCAGATCGTCTCGGATGTGTTCAACGCCACCGCGCTGCTGCCCCTGGTGTTTGCCGCCTGTGCCGCACCGATGTCGGCGGCGGCGTTCACCAATAGCCGGATCGTCGGGCGCTTCGGGCTCCGCCGGGTCGGCCACGCCGGGATGATCGGATTCCTCGTCGTCGCGGCAATCCATTGGACGGTGGCGCTGGCAGGGCACGAGAGCCTCGCGGTGTTCGTGGTGCTCCAGGGCGCGGCGCTCGTTGCCTTCGCGCTCTGCTCGGCGAATTTCTCGACTTTGGCGATGACCAACATGGGCGCGTTCGCCGGGACCGCCTCGTCGATCCAGGGCGTTGCCTCCACGATCGGCGGCGCGCTGATCGGACTGGCGATCGGTCAGGCATTCGACGGGTCGGTCGTGCCATTCCTTGCCGGGATGACCCTGACCGCGATCGTTGCGCTGCTGATCGTGCTGGCCACCGAGCGCGGGCGGCTGTTCGCGCCGATCGTGCCCGATGAGAACGCTAGCGCCGCTTGAATTCGTCGCCGAGGTCGGGAGTGGGTCTCAGGCGGCGCTGCGACGCCCTTGGCCGAGACCGCGGTGAAGTTCGCTTTGCAGGCCGTCCTCGATCAGGAAGACCGTGCCCTGCGGCGCGTCGCGGGCGACGGTGATCTCGGCGAACGGCTCGCCCCCCACAAGCAAGCCGCGCAGGACGCGGAGCGAGATACCGTGGCTGAAGACGAGGACGTTGCGAGCGGGGTCGAGATCGTCGAGCCAGCTCTGCAGCCGAGCCGCGACCTCGGTGTGGCTTTCGCCGCCCGGCGGCTGGACCGTGAACAGGTGGCGGTCGGGACAGACGATGGGGCCCTGCTCGGCGACGATGTCGGCATAGCGCCGACCCTCCCACTCGCCGAGCCCGATCTCGAACAGGCGCGGGTCAGTGCGGATGTCGAAAAAGTCGCGGCCGAGATGCTCGGCGACGATCGCCGCGGTCTGGAGCGTACGGCCAGAGGGTGACGCCCACAGGTCGATCTGGTCGTCAGCGCCGATGTGCCGGGCGAGCGCAGCGCCCATCGCTTCGGCCTGGGCAATGCCGGCTCGGGTTAGCGGCGTGTGGGCCATATGGCCCTGCATCCTGGCGCCCGCGTTATAAACCGTCTCGGCGTGGCGGGCGATGAGGAAGCGCATGGTCCGGCTCAGCCGGCGAGGGCTTCTTCGATCGCAGGCGTGACCCGATCGATCGTGTACGGCTTGTCGATCATCGGCACATTGTCGAATTCGGCCGGCGGCGGGTCCACGTGTCCACCACTGGCAATGACGAAGGGGATCCCCCTCGCCCGCATTTCCGACGCGACCGGCCAGATGTTCTCGCCCTTGAGGTTGACGTCGAGAATCGCCAGGTCGAACCCACCGGCCTCGACCGCTTCGCGGGCTTCGCCGACGCTCTCGCAGATGCCCTTGACGGTATGACCGAGCGAATCGAGGAAGTCCTCGAGCATCATCGCGATCAGCGGCTCGTCTTCGACGATGAGGATGGTTCGGGAGACGGTCACGGACGCGTGCATTAGCAGCGACTTGCAGTCATGCAAGCGGGGATCATTTCGCTGCCAGCACCTTGCGCGCGGCTTCGGCCAGTTCCTGCACCGAAAACGGCTTCGGCAGGAAGGCGACATTGTCGATGTCGATCGACTTCCTGAGCTGCTCCTCGGCATAGCCCGACATGAACAGGATCGGCAGCTTGGGCCGCGTCTTGCGCGCTTCGCGGACCATCGTCGGACCATCCATCAACGGCATGACGACATCGCTGATGAGCAGCTCGATCGGCTCACCGCGGTTGATTACCTCGAGCGCTTCCTCGCCATTGGTCGCGGTGATGACCTTGTAACCGTGACGCTGCAGGGCGCGCTCGGCGACGGTGCGGACCATCGGCTCGTCCTCGACCAGCAACACCGTACCGGTGCCCCACAGTTCCCCATCCTTGGGTTTCCGGGTGACCGTTCGGGCGGGCGCCTGCTCGGCCGCGTGGACAGGAAAATAGATTGTAAATCTCGTGCCTTGACCAACCTTGCTGTCAGCGAAAATGAACCCGCCCGATTGCTTGACGATGCCATAGACGGTCGACAGTCCAAGCCCCGTGCCCTTGCCGACTTCCTTGGTCGTGAAGAAGGGTTCGAACACCTTGCCGAGGATCGACGGCGCGATTCCGGTGCCATTGTCCTCGATCGAAATCGCCGAATAGTCGGCCGTCGGGAGAATGTCGGACCCGATCTCGGCGACCTGGTCGGCCGTGACCGAATAGGTCTGGATCGACAGCGTCCCCCCGCCTTTCGACAGCATGGCATCGCGCGCATTGACCGCGAGATTGACGATGACCTGTTCAAGCTGGCCCGGGTCGGCGCGGACCGAGCCGAGGTCGCGACCATGTTTGAGGACGAGTTCGACCGTCTCGCCCAACAGCCGCTTGAGCAGGTGCGATACTTCCGAGACGACATCGGGCAGCTGCAGGATCTGCGGGCGCAGCGTCTGCTGGCGCGAGAAGGCGAGCAGCTGGCGAGTGAGGCCCGCAGCCCGATTCGAGTTTGAGCGGATCTGCTGGATATCGTCATAGTCGCTGTCGCCGGGGGTGTGGCGCATCAGCATGAGATCGCAATGGCCGATGATCGCGGTGAGGATATTGTTGAAATCGTGAGCAACGCCCCCGGCAAGCTGACCGACCGCCTGCATCTTGGTCGCCTGCGCGACCTGGCGCTTGAGCTTGGCCTCTTCGCTATTGTCCTTGAGCAGCAGCAGCACCGCCGCCTCGCCGAGCCCGCGCAGGCCCGCAACGGTCAGCGCGACGGGCTCGCCGGGTTGATGGATCAGGCGCACGGCGAAGTCGCCCGACATCGCCGGGCCGCGCGCGTTGCGGCGAACCGCGTCGGCGACAGCGGCCTTGTCTTCCTTGACGACGAGGTCGCCGGGATAGGACGGCAGCCCTGACTTTACCCCGGCGGCGGTGTGGAAGGCCTTGTTGGCGGTGAGGAAGCGCCCGTCGCGATCGACCAGTGCAAGCCCGACGGGAAGGACATCGAGCAGGGCCTGGATATTAGCTCCGCTCCCGCCCTGCCCCTCGTGCCCACCGAACAGCAGCCACGTTCCCGGGCCACCCTTGCGGCCACGATCGAGCGCGACGTGAACCGCGTGCAGCGGCAAGCCGTGCTCGCCCTCGGCGCGGAGCAGCGCCTGACCGTCGCTCGACAGGTCGACCAAGCTTTCGAACAGCGGTGCTTCGGCGGGCTGATCGGGCCCGATCGCGCGGTCGGCGAACGGCTTGTTGGCGGCCACCAGGCGCCCCGCCTCGTCGACCAGCGCGGCGAGCACCCCGGCGGCGGCGAACTGCTCGCCGGTCATCCCGGCAATCTGGCGCGCGCCGATGCTCAAGGCGTCGGGCTCTGGCGGTTGGGGGAAGCGCCATAGCAGCAAGTCACCGCGCGCGCCGACGCGCTCCACCTGAACCGGCGAATCCTCGGCGAGGCTACCGCTCGCGTGGCCCTCTCGCCGCGCGCTGGCTTGGAGATCGGCAAACGCCGGAGCAAGCGCTGGTGGTGACGGGGCGCCGGGGAACCGGTCGCGATAGGCAGGGTTGGCCACCAGCAGCTGCCCGGCGTCGTCGGTCAGCGCGGCCGGTTCGTCATGAAGCGCGAGCGCCGTGCCAAGCAGCGCGAGGTCCGGGACCGCGACCATTTGCGGCTCGGGCACTGCTGCCGAGCGCCGCTCGAGCACGAAGCTTGCCACCAGCATGGTGACGAAGCCGGCGAAGAACAGCCAGGCGAACTGCGTCGCGCCGAGCGCCCAGAACAGGATCGCTCCGCTTGCCGCCGCCGTCGCGACCAGCGCCGGCACGAGCCAGCGCCGACCGCCGACGAGCGGTGCCTCGAGGAGGCTGGCGTCAAACGGAGCGAGGGTCTTGTGGAGCACCCGTTACCAGATACGCACTCGGCTTGC
>JALYIX010000270.1 GCA_030775565.1 Pseudomonadota bacterium
GAACTCCATCTGCTCGGCCATGCAATAGCGGCAACGCAGGTCGCAGCGATCGGTCACCGACAGCCGGACATAGTCGATCCGCCGTCCGAAACCATCGATCAGCTCGGAAACCGGTCGTCTTCCGGGCGTGCGGGCGTCCAATGACGATTGATCCATCATTGCGACACTATGCGGCGGGGCGCGGCGCTCGTCAAAGACCCGAATCCCACACTTTCCCGCACGGTAATGACCGCATCTTGTTAATAATCCGGATTAACAGAGAGATGGAAGGCGCTCGAAGAAGCGCACTACGGCCATCTCGGACCGGTCGAGCGCTAGGCGTCTTGACGAACGCGAAGGGGGACTCATCGCCACCACGGCGGTGTTGATGGGGGACAGGACCGACATGGAACATTGGCTGCCGCGAAGCATCGACGGGTTGACCGAGCGCCAGGTCGCTTGCCTGCGCCTCGTCGCGCAAAACTTTTCCTCCAAGGAAATTGCGGTCGAGCTCGGAATTTCATCGCACACCGTCGACCAGCGCATCCGCGGCGCCCTGCAAATCCTCGGCGTCGAACGCCGCAGTCAGGCCGCCCGCCTCGTCGCCGACGCCAGCGGACCTTATCAACGCTTGATTCATCAATCGCCGTACATTGCCGCGGTCCCGGCCGACGACCAGCAAGAGGGGGCGATCAGTCATCAGATTCGGCACGCTGATCGTGCAGGGGGGACCGGGGAAAACGGGCTCCAAACCGAGCAGAGTTCGCAACTTCGGTCCCCTTTGGTTCTGCCCTTCGCCACCAGGAATAACCCCAGGAACGAGATGAGTGTCGGCCTCCGGCTGGCCTGGATCAGCACGATCGCGACGGGCGCGGCGTTTTCGGCGGGAATGTATCTCGCTGGGCTCGAAAGCCTGTCACGGATGCTCGGCCGCTGACCCAGGCTCCTCTCCTCCTGGCCCAGCCAGTCACGGCGCCGTGGGCGCCCGTCGAGAGGACCATAGTGATGCGCAAGCAAATGATCGAAACCGCCGCCATCGATGTCGCCCAGCAAGTCCGCACGGTCGAGGATATCATCGACCATGCGATCGGCGAACTGGCCGAACTGCAGGGCCGCATGATGCATGCCCGAAGCCTCGCCCATGTCGGGGTGCGCACCGGGCACGACGCGCTCGAGCATGTCGCGACTGCCTTCAGCGCGCTGGTCACCGCACGGGGCGGCGTCGGCAACTGCCATGCCGCGCTGCTCGACGCCAAGGACCGCGTCCCCGGGCTGCGCGCGACCAGCTTCGGCGACGGCGACACCTGCCCCACCGCCCATGTCGCCGCGCCCTTGCGAGTGGTGTCCTAGCGAAATGCCGCCCGGACCAGGCCGGACTTGGTCCGGGCGGCACTGACGATGTTCAAGCACGTCTACTGGACCCTGCTGATCGGCACCTGCCTTTATGCCCTGTGGCGCGGGCAGCGCGAGGAGCGCCTGGCATCGCTCATCTGCCTTGTCGCGACGGTTGCCACGATCGGCTTCGCGCGGCCCCACGCGACCCGCTATTTCCAGGTCGAGCGGAGCGACCTCCTGATCGACCTTGCCGTCCTCCTGCTGTTCGTCGCGATCGCGCTTCGCTCGCCGCGCTTCTGGCCGCTGTGGATTGCCGGCCTGCAGCTGACGACGACCGGCGCCCATCTTGCCAAGGAAGCAAGCACGGGCCTGCTGCCGCCGGTCTATGCCGCCGCCGAACGAATCTGGAGCTATCCGATCCTGATCATCCTGCTGGTCGCCGTGTGGCGCGGCCACCGCCGCGCCGCCATGTCCTAGCCGCGCGGCCCCAAGCTCGGCTAGAGAGCAACCCGATGGCGCTTCCCGGCCTTTCCCTCGCCCTGCTCGACGCGATCGAGGAACCCGCGCTCGTGGTCGAGCATGAGCGGGTCGCGGCCGCCAACCTGCCTGCCCGGCGGCTGCTCGGCGAACGCATCGTCGGTCGCGATGTCCGCTTCGTGCTGCGCCATCCCGACGCGCTCGACATCATCCTGCCCGGGCGCGGCGGCATCCGCGAACTAAGCTCGCTGGGCGGGCGCGAACAGCCCTGGACGTTGCTCGTCCGCCCGCTGCCCGACGGCGTCCAGCTCGTGCGCTTGGTCGACCGTTCGGCCGCCCACGCCGCCGAGCGGATGCGGGTCGATTTCGTCGCCAATGCCAGCCACGAGCTTCGCACCCCGCTGACGACGATGATCGGCTATGCCGAAACCCTCGCCGAAGAGGGTCCGATCGACGACGCCCTGCGCGCCCAGTTCGGCGAGACGATCCACGGCGAAGCCCGCCGCATGCTGCGCATCGTCGAGGATCTGATGAGCCTGTCGCGGATCGAGGCCGATCGCTTCGTTGCCCCCGCCGAGCGGCTGACGCTCGATTCGATCGCGCGAATCGCGGCCGAAAACGGTGGCCTGCTCGCCCGTCGAAATGGCGCGGCGATCCTGCTCGACATCGCCCCCGCCGGCCCGATCGCGGGCGATTTCGGCCAGTTGCTGCAGCTTGCCGACAATCTCGTCGGCAATGCGCTGCGCTATGGCTGCAGCGGGGCCGACGCCACGGTGACCATCGCCACCGCCATCGACGCCGGCCGTGCGCTGCTGCGCGTGAGCGATCGCGGCGAGGGCATCGCGCCCGACCATCTGCCCCGCCTGACCGAGCGATTCTACCGCGTCGATGCCGCCCGCAGTCGCGATTCGGGGGGCACCGGGCTTGGCCTGTCGATCGTCAAGCACATCGCCGAGCGCCACCGCGCGACGCTCGAAATCCGCAGCGTTCCCGGCCACGGAACCGAAGTCATGGTAGCCTTCCCGCTGCTTCCCGACTAGCGAGGCGGGCATGGCCCGCAAGCGCTCTCATTCCCGTCCGGCGGGAAGCTCGAACAAGCCCCGATTCTGGGGCAAGCACGCCGTTGCCGCGGCGCTCGACAATCCCGAACGGCGCGTGATCCGCGCCTGGTCGACGCGCGAGGCGGCGGCGCTGATGAACTTCCCGCCCGACGTTCCGGTGACCTTCGCCGATGTCGCCGACCTCGGCCGGCTGGTGCCCAACGATGCGCCCCACCAGGGCGTCGTGATCGAGGTCGAACCGCTCGAGGACCAGTGGCTCGCCGATGTCCTTGGCGACGCACCGCAACGCGCCGTCCTGCTCGTCCTCGACCAGGTCACCGACCCGCACAATGTCGGCGCGATCCTGCGCTCGGCCGCGGCCTTCGGGGCGATCGGCATCGTCACCCAGGACCGCCATTCGCCGACCGAGGGCGGGGTCCTCGCCAAGGCCGCCTCGGGCGCGCTCGAGACGGTGCCGTGGGTGCGCGTGGTCAACCTTGCGCGGGCGCTCGAGGAAATCGCCGAGGCGGGCTTCTGGCGGATCGGCCTGACCGGCGACGCGACGACCGATCTCAAGGATGCGCTCGGCCCGCAGCGGGTCGCGCTGGTCCTCGGTGCCGAAGGACCCGGGATGCGCGCCAACACCCGCGACCACAGCGACGCGCTCGCCCGCCTGCCGATCGGCAGCGCGGTCGAAAGCCTCAACGTCTCGAACGCCGCCGCGATCGCGCTCTACGCCGCCAGCGTCGCCTGATGGTCCGCACCCGCGACACCCTCCACGCCAGCCTCGACGAACTCGCCATCCGCGAACCGGCCTTTGCCAGGGTTCTCGCCAGCCACGGCCACCCCGAGCCGCGCCACAGCGAACCCGGCGTGACCAGCCTGATGCGCACCATCGTCGGCCAGCAGGTCAGCGTCGCCGCCGCCCGCTCGATGTGGGCCAAGCTCGAAGGCGCGTTCGGGGCGCCCCCCGACCTCGCCGCGATCCTCGCCGCAAGCGATGAGGAACTCCGCGCGCTCGGCCAGTCGCGCCAGAAGTCGGGCTATCTCAAAAGCCTCGCCGGGCTCGTCCTGTCGGGCGAACTCGACCTCGCCAACCTCCCCGCCGACGACGAGGACGCGATCGCCCTCCTCACCAGGATCAAGGGCATCGGCCGCTGGTCGGCCGAAATCTATCTGCTGTTCGCGGAAGGGCGCGGCGACGTCTGGCCGGCGGGCGACCTTGCCGTCCAGGTCGAAGTCGGCCGCCTCCTCGGCCTCCCCGAGCGACCTTCCGAAAAAGCCTTGCGCGAACTGGCCGAAGCCTGGCGCCCCCACCGCGGCGCGGCGGCGGTGCTGGCGTGGCACAGCTATAATCAGGTTGGCACCGCGCTCTGATCAACGGTCGGCGTCCGGCCCGGGTCGAGCCGATCGGCCTTACGATCGCGCGATACTAACAGCCGATGGCCACGACGCTTCTATTGAGTTGGCGACGCCAATTTGAGGGTCGCCAGAATTTGCTTCCCCTCATTAAGCTCCCGGGCAGTCGTCCCCTTGCCTGGACTGCGCATCTCGACGAGCGCCATATGCGTCTTGTCGATTTTCGCCTGGATGACGTGCATGTTTATCACCTCGCCAGCCACGTTCGTAAACGATGCGTCGAACATGTAGCCGGGCGCGCCGAGGGACGGGGTCGGACCCTGATTGCGCATTTGCAGGTGGGAGAAGGCGCTGATCTGCTGCGCAAATGCTTCGGGGGTGGCCAGATTGGGAAGAACAATCGCGGCAACCTCGACATGATGAGGCGAGGTTAGCAGGAATGTTTGCGGCTGACTGCCACTGACCAGGGGTTTGTGGGTCCACCCGTTTGGCACGACGATCATCAAGGCCGGGTTGCCCGTTGTCGGATAACGCACCACCTCCGCGCGCGCTGGATTGAACGCAGTCATTGAAACGACCAGCGCCGTTGCCGTGAAAATCGCCTTGAGCATGACCCTGTCCGAATCGTTGGGAATGCCCGCTCGTGCCCCACGCCAAAGCGCAATGCAAATGTTTGGCGCTGCAGCGAAATTAAGGCATCTGCGGCGGCTCGTTCGCCCGACGCCGGTAAGGACCCGCTGCTGCTCCTCGCGATCGCGTCCGTTGTGGGAAAGCTAGTCGGATGCCACGCGGCAGCCATCGGCGCGCGTCTTGCCCAACCCGACGATCAGCAAACCACCCACCAGCGGCCACGAAGATAATGCTGTCCTACAGCGAGGTGATTGGCCTACCCCGGGCCATGCACTTTCGCTCGTCCCTGATCGCCGGATGCCGCTGGCGAGAAGGGCCGGGGGACGTCGCCTCGCCCCGATCCGATCCGCGCGGGGACGGCGATTGCGCGCCGTCCACCGTATGACGCTCGAGCAGTTGCGTGCCCCTGGCGGGCGGTTCGAACGAACTCGAACCACCCCCGTTACCGCGAACATGCGTGAACATTCGCGCCCTCGGCAAGGCGGCGCGTGACCAGCCTCGACGCCCGCTCGCGCCTCCTCGCCGCCGCGCTGTCGGCACTTGCCGGGTTCGTCGACGCGATCGGGTTTCTCGGCACCGGCGGCTTCTTCGTCTCGTTCATGAGCGGCAATTCGACCCGCCTTGCAGTCGGCGTCGCGCGCAACGCTGCCTTCGCCGCGACCGCGCTGGCCCTCGTCGCCGCGTTCGTCACGGGGGTGATCATCGGCTCGCTGGTCGGGCGGAAAGCCGGGGCCAGGCGCCCGCCCGCCGTGCTGCTGCTCGTCACC
>JALYIX010000271.1 GCA_030775565.1 Pseudomonadota bacterium
GCGTGGCTCGATGCCGCCACCGCGCTGGCGCTGGTCGATCCCGCACAGGACATGGCGCGCGGGCCGATCGGGCCGCTGACCCCGGTGACCGTCGCGAATGAGGCCGAGGCTGGTGCGGCGATCGTGCTGGCCCGGCGCGCAGGCCTGTTGCCCGCGCTATGGTTGCTGGAAGCGGATGCGAAGGTTCATCCAACGGTTTCGGCGGCGGCCGTGATGGCGGGGCGGGCCGACGCGCGGATCGTTGCGCGGGCGAAGCTTCCGCTCGACGGGATCGACGACGCGCAGATGATCGCGTTCCGCGACGGCGCGACAGGCGAAGAGCATGTGGCGCTGGTGATCGGGGCCTTCGGGGGCAAGCCGCCGCTGGTTCGGTTGCACAGCGAATGCCTGACGGGGGACGTGTTCGGCAGCCTCAAATGCGATTGCGGGCCGCAGTTGCACGAGGCGCTTCGCCTGTTGAAGGAGGCGGGCGGCGGCGTGCTGCTCTATCTTCGGCAGGAGGGGCGCGGGATCGGGCTGGCGAACAAGATTCGTGCCTATCAATTGCAGGATCGCGGGCTCGATACGGTCGATGCCAACCGACGGCTGGGGTTTGCCGACGACTCGCGCGATTATGGGCTGGCGGCGGCGATGCTGCGGGCGCTTGGGGTCGATGCGGTGCGGCTGCTGACCAATAATCCGGCCAAGCTCGCGGGGCTCGCGGCGGCGGGGATCAGGGTCGTCGAGCGGTGCGCGCATCACATGCCGGTCAACCCGCACAATGCCGACTATATCGCGACCAAGCAGGGACGCAGCGGGCACCTGATTTAGAGGGCGTCCCGTCATGCCCGCGGGGATGGGAACCTTGCTGCCCGACTTTATGTCCCGTCGGCGGTGGCCGGTCCGGTCCCCGTCGTCGCGCGAACGACGGCTATTCGAACATCGCGCTGCCGACCCGGACGGCAGTCGCGCCGAGCATCACGGCGGTCGCGTAATCGCCTGACATCCCCATGCTGAGCCCGGTGACGTCATGGCGGCGGGCGAGCTTGGCCAGCAGCGCGAAATAGGGCCCGGGCTCAACGCCGGCGGGGGGGATTGCCATCAGGCCGGCGAAGGGGAGCGGCGAGGCGCGGACCTGGTCAAGGAAGGCGGGGAGGTCGGCGATCGCGATTCCGCCTTTTTGCGCTTCCTCGCCGATGTTGACCTGGACGTAGACCGAGGGGAAGCGGCCGGCCTTGGCGGCGGCCGCGGTCAGCGCGTCGAGCAGCGAGGGTCGGTCGAGCGAGTGGATCGTGTCGAACAGCGCGATTGCTTCGGCCGCCTTGTTCGACTGCAGCCGGCCGATGAGGTGCAGGCGAAGGTCGGGGTGGGCGTCGCGTAAGGCGGGCCATTTGGCCTGGGCTTCCTGCACCCGGCTTTCCCCGAAATCGCACTGGCCGGCGGCGATGAGCGGGAGGATATCGTCGACGGGGTGGGTCTTGGTGACGGCGATCAGGCGGATCTCGGCGGGGTCGCGGCGCGCGGCGCGGGCGGCGGTGGCAATCGAATCGAGGATGCCGGCGCGCCGATCGGCAGGACTTTGCGCGGCGCGGAGGTTCACGCCGTTCACAAGGCGGATGGCGAAGCGTCCATCCGGTTGCGACGGGTTCGCACGGGATGGATGGGATCGAGCGTGATCGGCGTCATGGGCATTGGGCGGTGATAGCCCAATGGAGCGCCTGCAGGACAGAAGAATGTCGGTCGGCTGCGACCGACTGAACGGCGGCGGCAATGGTCAAGGAAGAGAAGTGGCCAGCTCCCGGTCAAGCGCGGAATGACAGGCTGGTCGGGTTCGCGGTGGTCGCTCAGAATTTGAAGGCGGTGCCGATATAGACCGCCTGGCTGTCGCGGCGCTGGTCGGCAAGCGCGGTCAGGCGTTCGCGTTCGACCTTGTAACGGACGCCGCCGGTCAGCGCGAGGTTGTGGGTCAGCGAGTAGGCGCCGCCGAGATCGACCGCCATATTGTCCTTGCGCGCAAGCGCCGGGACCTGGCCGCCATCGCCGCGGTCGGCGTCGAGCGCGACGCGGCCGGTGAAGCGCTTCAGATTGTAGGACAGCGCCAGCGCCGCGCTCTCGTGCCCGCCGAGCGGCGAGCCCGAGCCCGTCACCTTGGCGACGTCGCCCGACACGGCGAAGCGGCGCCAGCCGACGGCAACGCCGAGGTTGTAGGTCGCTGGGGTCAGCGCGGTCAGCGAATCGGTGCTGGCGCGGGCCAGGGCATCGC
>JALYIX010000272.1 GCA_030775565.1 Pseudomonadota bacterium
ACGTCGAGGTCGGGTCCGGCGCGCATTGGGGCGCCGCGCATTGAACGCCAGCATCGCCGAACCCGTCGCTGACGACCGTCCGCCCGACGCCGACATGGCGACGCTCGCGCGCGGGGGGCGGCTCAATGCGATGGGCTTCGTGCTTCGGCTCGCGGCGCGCTTGCCATTCCTGTTCATCGCCGGGCGGGTCTATGGCGCGGCGGCGCTCGGCCGTTTCGCCTATGCCGTGCTGATCGTCGAGTTCGCCGCGCAGCTTGCCACGTTCGGGCTTCGGCGGGGGCTCGCGCAATTGCTTGCCAATGCCAAGAAGCCCCACGCCTGCATCGTTGCCGACGGCCTGCTGCTCTCCCTGCTCGGCGCGCTCGTGGGGATGACCATCCTGATGGTCTTCCCCCGCGCGATGTTCCCCAACAGCGCCATCCACGGGCTCGACTGGCTGCTGCCCGTCACCGTGCTGGCAGTCGCCTGGACCGACATCGCGCTCGCCGCGCTGGCCTATCGCAACGACGTCGGCGCCACGGTTCGCGCACGCTCGCTGGTCGAGCCGTGGACGATCAGCATCGTCGCCTTCATCTGGCAATGGATCTCGCTCGAGGATGGGCTGATCATCGCTTATGTCGTGTCGATGGTCGCCGCGCTGATCGCCGCGCTCATTCCGCTCGCCCGAAGCTATGGCGTGCCACACGGCTGGACCCCCGACCTTGCCGGATCGTGGCGCACTGCACGCCGGAACGCCCCGCTCGCTGCCGCCGATGCGGTCGAATGGGCCTCGCGCCGGATCGACCTGGCGGTGCTCGGCCTGTTCCTCAGCCCCGCCTTCGTCGGCATCTATTATGTCGCCCAGCAGGTGGCCACGCTGCCGGCCAAATTGAAGACCAGCTTCGAACCCGTGCTCGGCCCGGTCATTGCGCGCAACATCGCCGAGGGCGACAAGGCGGCGGTTGCCAAGCAGGTCCGCCAGGTCAGCTACTGGATCATCGCCGCGCAGGCCGGGATCGCGCTGTCGCTGGCGATGCCGGGGCGCGCGGTGATGGGGCTGGTCGGGGCGCATTTCACCGGCGGCACGGCGACGCTCGGCTTCCTCCTGGCGGCCGAGGTGATTGCGGCGGCCGCCGTGGTCAGCGAGGCGGCGCTGATCTACGTCGATCGCCACCGCAACATGGTCATTTCGCTGATCATGCTGGCACTCGAGGCGGGGCTCGGCGTGGGGCTAATCCTGGGGATGCGCAACACCGGCTGGGACCTTGCGCATCAGGCGACGGGGCCGGCGGTGGCGCTGTGCCTGGCGCTGGGCTTTGCCTCGATCGCGAAGTCGCGGTTGCTGGCGAAGAACCTCGGCGCGCGGGTTTCCGGGTGGCGGCGCGATATCCTGTTCGCGACCGCGGCGGGACTGGTCGTGGGCATTCCGGTGCGGCTCTATTTGCCCGAGCTGTGGCAGTTGGTTATCGGGATACCCGCAATCCTCGCCGCTTTCGGGATCGTCGTGTGGACCAAGGGCTTTGGCCCGGACGACCGCGAGCTGTTTCGCCTGCGCAAGTCAGAGATAGAGGAACTGCACGAGAATGAGGCGAAGGCGCAGCTGGCGGATGATGTGATCTAGCTCGCGTCGTCAGTGCCGGAAGTGGCGCATTCCGGTGAAGACCATCGCCAGCCCCGCCTCGTCCGCCGCCGCGATCACTTCGGTGTCGCGCATCGAACCGCCTGGCTGGATGACCGAAGTCGCACCGGCTTCGATTGCCGATAGCAGGCCGTCGGCGAAGGGGAAGAAGGCGTCCGACGCGACCGCCGAGCCGACTGTGCGGGCTTGGTCGAAGCCGAACGTCTCGGCGGCTTCACGCGCCTTGGCGGCGGCGATGCGGGCCGAGTCGCGGCGATTCATCTGGCCCGCGCCGATCCCGGCGGTGGCGCCGTCTTTCGCATAAACGATCGCGTTCGATTTGACGTGCTTAGCGACGGTCCAGGCGAAGAGGAGGTCGCGGACTTCCTGGTCGGTCGGCGCGCGTTTCGTCACGACCTTGAGGTCGGCCGCGCCGATCCGGCCATTGTCGCGCGACTGGAGCAGCCAGCCGCCGGTGATCGATTTCGCCATGAGGCCCGCGCGTGCCGGATCCGGCAAGTCGCCCGTCAGCAGCAGCCGCAAATTCTTCTTGGCGGCGAACAGCGCGAGCGCTTCCTCGTCGGCGTCGGGCGCAACGACGACTTCGGTGAAAATTCCGGTGATTTGCTCCGCCGTCGCACGGTCGAGGGGACGGTTGACCGCGACGATCCCGCCGAACGCCGAGACGCTGTCACACTTGTAAGCGGCTTCGTAAGCCTCGGCGAGCGTCTCGCCCGAGGCGACTCCGCACGGGTTGGCGTGCTTGACGATGACGCAGGTCGGTGGGCCGCCGCGGAATTCCGAGACGAGGTCGAGCGCGGCGTCGGCGTCGTTGTAATTATTGTAGCTGAGCTCCTTGCCCTGCAATTGACGCGCCTGGCCGATGCCGCGCGCGGACGGGCTGGTGGAGGCATAGTAGGCGGCCTGCTGGTGCGGGTTTTCACCGTAGCGGAGGCTCTCGCCGCGAGTCATCGCGAACGACAGCAACGCGGGGAATTGCTCGCCCTGGTCGGCGAAGGCGAACCAGTTCGAGATCATTGAGTCGTACGCGGCGGTCGCGGCATAGGCCTTGGCGGCAAGGCGCTTGCGTAAGCGGAGCGAGGTCCCGCCGGCGTCGAGCGCGGCGATCACTTCGGCATAGTCGCCAGGGTCGGTGACGATCGCGACGAAGGCGTGGTTCTTGGCCGCCGAGCGGACCATCGAGGGGCCGCCGATGTCGATATTCTCGATGATCTCGTCGCGGCTCGCGCCCTTCGCGACGGTCTGCGCAAAGGGGTAGAGGTTGACCACGACGAGGTCGATCGCGCCGATGCCATGCTCGTCCATCGCCGCCTTGTGTGCGGCATTGTCGCGCACGGCGAGGAGACCGCCGTGGACCATCGGGTGGAGCGTCTTGACGCGGCCGTCCATCATTTCGGGGAAGCCGGTGAGGTCGGCCACATCGCGCACGCTGTGCCCCATGTCGCGCAGGGCCCTGGCGGTGCCGCCGGTCGAGACCAGCTCGACACCGTGCGCGGCGAGGGCGGCGGCGAGCGGTTCGAGGCCGCTCTTGTCGGACAGCGAGAGGAGCGCCCGGCGGACGGGGACGAGGTCGGTCATTGCTATCCTTCGTATCTTAGCTTGAGCGGCGCAACTGCCACGCGACTTCGCCGCCGAGTCCCGAAATCTCGCCGACGACCACGAGCTGGGTTGTCGCGCGCATTTGGCCATGGCCGTCGATATGGAGACTTTCCTCGGTCGTCAGCATCGCCCCGCGACAGCGGAAATTCCACGGCGGTGCGCCCGACGAGCGGAGGATCGCGCCCATGCCGTCGGCGGTGACCGTGGGCTCGACCCCGGGGGCGAGGTGGAAGCGCACCGCGTAGGGCGCGGCTTCCTTGATCTTGCGCCGACCCTTCGGCGTGAGCCGGTCGAGCCCCCGCAGTTCCTTACCGTCGTTGCCAAGGATGATGGTTCGGCTGTGCGCCAAGCCGAAGCCTTTGACATAGGCCTCGTGGCACGCCTCGATCCGGGTCGAATCATTGTCCTCCGACCGGGTTACCTCGACCTCGTCGACGCCCTTGCCGAGCGTGCCGTCGACCTGGATCGCAGTCGAGTTGGCATCGGCGAGGACGAGGGTGGAATGCGCCGCGGTCGATCGCAAGGCAGTGGCGAGCTGGTCGGGAATGCCGGTCGGGATCAGGCCGGGGCCCCCGCAATTGACGATCAACCGCTGCGCGCCGTCGCTGACTTCGATGGCCAGGGTCGATGCGCCGGCAGTGGGGAACGCCCTGGGCGGTGCGGCGCCGTCGAGCACGACGACCGTGCCAAGCGCGGACAGGCGCTGGTAGCCCCAGCCAGCGGCCTGGCGCAGCGGGCGGGCGCGGAGGCCGCAGCCGTCGATGAGCGCTGTCAGGTGCGCAGCATCGCCGGGGTTCCCGCCCTGCCAGCTCGAGAGTGCGCCATCGCCCATGGTGACGCCATGAAGCGCGGCCAATGCGGCTGCGGCGGCCGATTCGAGATTATCGGGCAGAGTATGCTTGGCGGCGAAATAGGCCGCGCGGAGGAGGCCCATGCGGTCGACGAACAGGGCCTGTTCGGCAGGCGAGCGGCTGGTGAGGCCGCCGTCGTCGTGCTGGGCGGCGGCGAGGGCGCGGGCGAGTCCAGCCTCGCCGCGCGAGACGCGGCTCATCCCGCCCTGGACGAGCAGGCCGGCGGCGATGACCCCAATCCAGGCGGTGATGCGCGGGAGCCCGGGCGGGGCCTTGTCGGCGGCCCCGTCGAGATGGCGCGCGCCCCTCGCCAG
>JALYIX010000273.1 GCA_030775565.1 Pseudomonadota bacterium
CGGGGGCGATCACCGCGCTTGCCTCGGCCGGGCTGATGGACGCGGGCCTGGTCGAGGACATGCGCCTGCTGCTGCGGCTGCTGGTCATCCTGCGGCTGGTGGCGTCGGGGGGCGAGCCGGCCGAGGCCAGCCGCGCGCTCGTCGCGGAAGCGTGCGGCCAGCCGGACTGGGCCGCGCTGCTTGAAGCGCAGGACGCGGCGCGGCAAAGGATCATGGCGTTCTGGAAAAGGGTGAGGCAATGATCAACGAAGGCGATACGGTCCCGGCAATGACGCTCCCCTTGAGCGATGGCACGACCCTCGACCTCGCCGCGGCGGTCGGTGCGGTGGTGCTTTATTTCTATCCCAAGGACGACACGTCGGGCTGCACCCGCGAAGCACAGGATTTCACCGCCATGGCGGCCGACTTCGCCAAGGCCGGCGCGCGCGTCGTCGGCGTGTCGCGTGACCCGATGAGGAAGCACGACAAGTTCATCGCCAAATACGACCTCAAGGTCCCGCTCGCGAGCGATGAGGACGGCGCGCTGAGTGAAGCCTTCGGCACGTGGGTCGAAAAATCGATGTACGGCCGCAAGTACATGGGGATGGAGCGGGCGACCTTCCTCATCCGCGACGGACGGGTCGTAAAGGCATGGCACAAGGTCAAGGTGCCCGGGCACGCCGCCGAGGTGCTGGCCGCGGCGCGCGCCTAGACGTTTTGGTCACGTGACGCAGGCGGCCGCTTGCCGCGCTTGGGTAGCATCCCTGCCTGGTCGCCGGTTTCGGGCCCGCTACAGACAGGCCGACGGCGCCTGCGCGCACGGCTCATCCTCGACTTCGATCTGCAGCGTCGTGTGGTGGATCGCGAACCGCTCCTCGAGCATCGCGCTGGTCGAGTGGAGAAAGCTGGTCCCGGGAAATCCGCCCGGCATCGCAAGGTGACAGGTCAGCGCGACCTCGGTGGTGCTCATCGGCCAGATGTGGAGGTCGTGGACCCGCGCCACCCCGGGCAGCGCGGCGAGCGCCCCGGTCACCTCGCCCGGTTCGATATGCGCCGGCACCGCGTCCATCGACATGACGACCGAGTCGCGCAGCAGGCCCCACGTGCCCGCGAGGATGACCGCGACGACGATCAGGCTCGTTACCGGATCGACCCACGACAGTCCGGTGCGAAGCACGATGAACCCCGACACGACCACCCCCGCCGAGACGACCGCGTCGCTCGCCATGTGGAGAAACGCCGCGCGGATGTTGATGTCGTGCGCCCGCCCCCGCGCGAACAGCCAGGCGGTGATGCCGTTGACGACGATCCCCGCCGCGCCGACCGCCATCACGATCCCGCCTGCGACCGGCGCGGGGTGGAACAATCGCTGGATCGCCTCGAACCCGATCGCCCCGATCGCGATCAGCAGGAACACCGCGTTGAACAAGGCGGCGAGGATCGACGAGCGCCTGAGCCCATAGGAGAAACGCGCGGTCGGCTTGGCCTTGGCCAGCCCGGTCGCGCCCCACGCGATCAGCAAGCCAAGCACGTCGGACAGGTTATGCCCGGCATCGGCCAGCAGCGCGACCGAGTGCGACCACACCCCGTACAGCCCCTCGATCCCGACAAAGCCGAGGTTGAGCAGTGTCCCGACCAGGAAGGCCGTGCCGAAGCTCGCCGGGACATGGTGGTGGGCGTGGCCATGTCCGCTCGCATGGTCATGGTCGTGCCCGGCGTGGGGATCGTGAAGCGTCATGCGCGCTGGGGTCACAGACCGCGCGCGCATTCACAACCCACTTGTTGCCGGCGGTGCGCAATTGACGCGTCGGCCAGTCCCGTTAAGCAACGCAATGAACAAGGGAGTCTGCGTGATGCGCAAGGTGATCGGAACGGCGATGATGGCAGTGGTGGCGGCAGGCGCCGGCGCGGCAATGGCGCAGACCGCCGAGGATCCGCACCAGTGGCTCGAGGAATGGATCACGCCGCGCGCGATGACCTGGGTCGAGGCGCACAACAAGCGCACCACCGACGTGCTCGAAGCCGATCCGCGCTACGCCCCCTATTTCGCCGAGGCGCTGACGCTGGCCCAAGCGAAGGACCGGCTCCCCAACGGCAACCTCATCAACGGCCAGATCTATAATTTCTGGCAGGACGCCGACCATGTCCGCGGCATCTGGCGGCGGACCAGCGTGGCGAGCTTCGCCAGCCCGAACCCCCAGTGGGAAACCGTCCTCGACCTCGACCGGCTCGCCGCCGACGAGAAGGCGAACTGGGTGTGGAAGCGCGTCAGCTGCGCGCAGCCGGCCGAGCGCCGCTGCCTCATCGAACTGTCCGACGGCGGCGAAGACGCGGTCACCGTGCGCGAATATGATCTCGTCACGGGCAAGTTCGTCGACGGCGGCTTCACCCTGCCCAAGGGCAAGCAGGACGTGGCGTGGGAAGGCGAGAACAGCCTGCTCGTGTCGCGCGAATGGGAGTCCGGCCAGCTGACCGATTCGGGCTATCCGTTCGTCGTCAAGCGACTCAAGCGCGGCCAGCCGCTATCCGCCGCGACCGAAATCTATCGGGGCCAGAAGAGCGACGTCTCGACCGGCGCCACGGTCCTGCGCGATGCCCAGCAGCGAATCCTGCCGCTGATCGTGCGCGGCAAGGATTTCTATCACAACGAAACCTATCTGATCGGCGGCAGCGGCGTGCGCCGCATCGCGCTCCCTGAAAAATCGACGGTCCACGGCATGGTCGATGGCCGGGTGATCGTCGAGATCAAGGAGGACTGGCATCCGGCGGGACAAGCGCGCGTCTATCCCGCCGGCTCGCTCGTCTCGCTCGACCTTGCCCGACTGCGCGCCAATCCGGCGCACCTCGCGCCGACGCTGATCGTCGCCGCCGGCGCGCGCGAATCGCTCGAGGGCGCTGACGTCACCCGCGACACGGTCGTCGCGACAATGCTCGACAATGTCCGCGGCCGGTTGGTTCGGTTCAGGCCCACGGCGACCGGCGGCTGGTCACGTTCGGCGGTTGCGCTTCCCGACAACAGCAGCGTGGGCGTCGCCGACGCCACCAGCCACGACAATCGCGCGCTGGTCCAGGTGACCAGCTTCCTCGTGCCCCCGTCGCAATGGCTGGTCGACAGCGGCACCGGCAGCGCGCGCGAGATCCGCCGCCAGTCCCCCAAGTTCGACGCCTCGAACCTCGTCGCCGAACAGCATGAGGCGGTGTCGAGCGATGGCATGAAGATCCCCTATTTCCTCGTCCATCGCCGCGACATGCCGCTCAACGGCAACAACCCGACCCTGCTCTACGCTTATGGCGGGTTCCAGGTCAGCGAGACCCCGTCCTATTCGTCGACCACGGGCAAGCTGTGGCTCGAAAAGGGCGGCGTGTTCGCGCTGGCCAACATCCGCGGCGGCGGCGAGTTCGGGCCCAAGTGGCACGAGGCCGGGTTGGGCGTGAAGCGCCAGATCATCTACGACGACTTCGCCAGCGTCGGCCGCGACCTCATCGCCCGAAACGTCACGAGCCCGCGCCGCCTCGGCATTCGCGGCGGCTCGAACGGCGGGCTGCTGATGGGGGTCGAGTTTACCCAGCATCCCGAATTGTGGAACGCGGTGATCATCGACGTGCCCTTGCTCGACATGATCCGCATCTCGAAGATCGCCGCCGGCGCCTCGTGGGAGGGCGAATATGGCAGCGTCGCCAACGACCCCGCGGTCCGCGCCTTCTGGGAAAAGACCTCGCCCTACCAGGCGCTGCGCAAGGACGTCCGCTATCCCCAGCCGTTCATCTTCACCACCACCAAGGACGACCGCGTCGGCCCTCAGCACGCGCGCAAGTTCGCCGCGCGAATGGAGGAATATGGCCTGCCCTTCTATTATTACGAGAACACCGAGGGCGGCCACGCGTCGGGCGCCAATCTCCGCCAGACCGCGCGCACCAACGCGCTCGAAATGGTCTACCTCACACGCAAGCTGATGGACCCGGTCGAGCCGGGCAAGGGTCAGTAGGCATTTGAAACGGAGCGGGGGGCGTGATAGCGGCCCCTGCAAGTCGTTCGAAGGAACTCGCTCCGTGGCCGAATTCACCCTGCCCAAGAACAGCGTCATCAAGAAGGGGGTCAAGCACGCCCCCGACCAGGGCGCGCGATTGAAATCGTTCAAGGTCTACCGCTACGACCCCGACAGCGGCGCCAACCCGCGCTACGACACCTACACCATCGACCTCGACAAATGCGGGCCGATGGTGCTCGACGCGCTGATCAAGATCAAGAACGAGCAGGACCCGACGCTGACCTTCCGCCGCTCGTGCCGCGAAGGCATCTGCGGGTCGTGCTCGATGAACATGGCCGGCAAGAACGGCCTCGCCTGCACCACCGCGATCGAGGATCTGAAGGGCGAAGTGCGCATCACGCCCCTGCCGCACATGGACGTGGTCAAGGACCTCGTCCCCGACTTCACCCATTTCTACGCGCAATATGCCTCGATCCAGCCGTGGCTCAAAAGCGCCTCGCCGCCGCCGTCGGGCAAGGAGCGGCTGCAGTCGCCTGAGGACCGCACCAAGATCGACGGCCTCTACGAGTGCATCCTGTGCGCTTGCTGCTCGACCTCGTGCCCGAGCTACTGGTGGAACGCCGACCGCTTCCTCGGCCCCGCGGTACTGCTCGCCGCCTATCGCTGGCTCGCCGACAGCCGCGACGAAATGACCGGCGAGCGATTGGACCAGCTCGAGGACCCGTTCCGCCTCTATCGCTGCCACACGATCATGAATTGCGCCAACGTCTGTCCCAAGGGCCTCAACCCGGCCAAGGCGATCGCGGAAACCAAGAAAATGATTGCGGAACGCGCGGCTTGACCATCGCCTGCGCGACGGACCCGACCGCGACGCGGCGGGGGATGGACGTGATCGAGGGGCGGCCGGGCTGGTACCGCTGGAAATCCTTCGGTCGCCCGCAGTTCGCCGCGCTGTCGGTCGGACCGATGGAGTTTTGCGACGAGGGCAACGGCACGGCCCGCGTTCGCTTCCACCCGACCGAAGCGCACCTCAACAACGGCGGCGCGCTCCATGGCGGGGCGATCATGAGCTTTGTCGACATGGCGCTGTTCGCCGGCGGGCGGCTGCTCGGCATGCCTGAGGGCCAATATGTCACGCTCGATTGCGCGACCCATTTCATCGCCCGCGGACAGCCCGACGTGCCGTTCGACGCAATCGTCCGGCTGGTCGGCGAGACTCGCGGCGGAATGGTCTTCCTGTCGGGCCATTGCGAACAGCAGGGCACGACGACGCACAGCTTCACCGGAACGCTGAAGCGCATCAAGCAGCGCGCTTGAGCAGCGCCCGATGACCGGCCCGGTCGGCACCGCTTATGCCGAGCTGGTCGCGGCGGGCGAACTCAAGCCCGACCCCGACCAGGCCCGCGCCGCCGCCGCGCTCGACCGCTTCGCCGCCGAGCGACCGCAGGGCCTGCTCGGCAAGCTTTTCCGCAAGGCGCCCGAGGGGCCCGCCGGCGTCTATCTGTGGGGCGGGGTCGGGCGCGGCAAGTCGATGCTGATGGACCTCGCCTTCGCCAACATCGCGATCGCGCCCAAGCGCCGCACCCATTTCAACGCCTTCATGCTCGAAGTCCACGACCGCCTCCGCGCCGCCCGCACGACCGAGGAGGGCGACCCCGTCCTTGCCGTCGCCAAGGATTATGGCCGCGAAGTCCGCTTCCTCGCGTTCGACGAGATGATGGTCACCAACCCCGCCGACGCGATGATCATGTCGCGGCTGTTCACGGCATTGCTCGAAGAGGGGGTGCGGCTGGTGACGACCTCGAACCGCCCGCCCGCCGACCTTTATAAGGACGGCCTCAACCGCGAGCTGTTCCTGCCGTTTATCGCCCTGCTCGAGCAGCGGCTCGAGGTCGTCTCGCTCAACGGCCCGACCGATTATCGCCTCGACCGGCTTCAGGGGGTCGACACCTGGCACGTCCCCAACGGCCCGGCCGCGAGCGCCGCGCTCAGCGACGCCTTCTTCCGCCTCACCGACTATCCCGTCGAGGACCGCGCCCACGTCCCCTCGGAAGAGCTCGACGTCGGCGGTGGGCGAACGCTCCACGTCCCCAAGTCACTGAAGGGCGTCGCGGTCTTCTCGTTCAAGCGATTGTGCGGCGAGGCGCGCGGTGCGGCGGACTATCTCGCCGTTGCCCGCCACTTCCACACCGTCATCCTCGTCGGGATTCCGGTGATGACGCGCGAGATGCGCAACGAGGCGGCGCG
>JALYIX010000274.1 GCA_030775565.1 Pseudomonadota bacterium
GGCGACGGGCGATCCGGCGCTGGCCGCGGTCGCGTCGGCGCTAGCGGGTCAGCTGTACGGGCTCGATGTCCTCGCCGAGGACATCGAAGACGCGGCACACAACACGACGCGCTTCGTCGTGCTCGCCCGCGATGCCGTCGTTCCGCCGCCGGGCGTACCGCCGATGACAACGCTGATGTTCGAGGTGCGCAGCATTCCTGCCGCGCTGTTCAAGGCGCTCGGCGGTTTCGCCACCAACGGCGTCAACATCACCAAGCTCGAAAGCTACCTCCGCGACGGCAGCTTCTCGGCGGCGGAATTCTACGCCGACATCGAGGGCGCGCCGGGCGATGCCAACGTCGCATTGGCGCTCGACGAGCTGCGGTTCCACACGAGCTGGGTGCGCGTCCTGGGAACATATCCGCAGGCGCGGGCGCGGTAGCACTGATAGTTTTCGGAAGCAGGCCTAAAGCTAACTCACCGGACGCCGTTCTTCCTCCACGGGGAGATACGCATGTCGATCATGTTTCGGCCGCCGGTCGCGCCGGTGCGGGTGATCGGCTGGCGGCAGGTGCTGGGCTTCGCGCAAGCAGCCGACCCGTTCTGGGGTCAGGTGCGGGCGGCGCAGCTGGTTATCCTGAACCGCAGCGTGCCGTTCAACTTGATCGTGCTCGGGCTCAACGTCGTCGCGCTGATCATCGTGCTCCGCGACATCGGTCAGGCGTCCTTCCTGTTCGGGTGGAGCCTCGGCCTCGCGGTGCTGCTGGCGCTGCGGCTCGCCGGCTGGCGCGCCCGCCGTGCAGCGGTCGCCAACAGCGCGGTGGGGATCGCGGAATTCTGGCGCGTGTCGGTCGAGATGGTAGGCTACGGAATTTTCTGGGCAGCGTTGATGCTACACCTGCTGCCGCGCTCGCCGGTCGAGATTCAGGCGCTGCTGATGCTGATTTCGCTGATTGCGATGGGAGCCTGCGCGTTTGCGGCCGCGATCACGCCGGCGGCGGGGACGCTGCTCATCCTGACGATCGCGGCCGGCAGCTTCGGCCTGCCGGCGCATTCGCCGCTGGCCAATCCGACGCTCATCCTCGGCCTGCTCAGCTTCGTGGTGCTGACCACGCGCGGCATGATGGTGACCTGCCGCGGGCTGATGGTCCGCATGGCGACCGAAGCCGACAGCGCCGAGCAGGGCGCGGTCATCCGGCTGCTGCTCAGCGAGTTCGAATCGCACGGCAGCGACTGGCTGTTCGAGGTCGACGCGGCCGGGCTGCTTACACGGGTTTCGCCGCGCTTCGTTGAGGTCACCGGGCGGTCGCATGAAGCGCTCGTCGGGGCGCCGATGCAGGCCTTGCTGGGCGACGACCGCCGCGGGCGCGAATCGCGCGACGCGGTCCGTCAGCTGGACACGTACTTCCTCAATCGGCAGTCGTTCCGCGATCTCGTCATTCCGGTTCCGGCGGGGGAGGCGACGCGCTGGTGGCAGCTGTCGGGTACCCCCAAGTACGACGACACCGGTCTGTTCACCGGGTACCGCGGCGTCGGCTCGGACGTCACCGATGCGCGGCTTGCCGAGGAGCATATCGTGCGACTGGCGCGCTTCGATTCGCTCACCGGGCTGCCGAACCGCCGCGGTATCCGCGACCGGATCGGCGAAGCGCTGCGCACGGCCCGCCGCACTGGCAGCGCTTGCGCGGTGCTGTTCATCGACCTCGACCGGTTCAAGCTGGTCAATGATTCGCTTGGGCACCGCACCGGCGACCTGCTGCTGTGCGAGGTTGCCGGTCGCCTGCGCGACACCCTTGGGGACGCGGCCGAGATCGGGCGACTGGGCGGTGACGAATTCGCCGTCGTGCTGCCCGTCAGCGACGACCGCGCGGCCGAGCGCGCGGCGCGGGTCATCGTCGCGGCACTGGCGCAGCCGTTCGCGGTCGACGAGCATGTGGTATCGATCGGCGCGAGCGTCGGCTTTGCGCTCGGACCCACCGACGGTGCCAGCGTCGACCTGCTGCTGCGCAGCGCCGACCTCGCGCTTTACGAGGTCAAGGGCAGCGGCCGCGGCCACGCCTGCCGCTTCGTCCCCGCGATCCAGGCCAAGGCCGAGGAGCGCGGCGCGCTGGAG
>JALYIX010000275.1 GCA_030775565.1 Pseudomonadota bacterium
CATGAAGGTGAGGCCGATGGCGGTGAACAGGGCGATTATCGCATAGCGCACGAGGTTCTGGGCATAGCCGCCGTCGCCGCTCGCCGAGCCGACCAGGCCGGAGACGATCCGCGCCAGGAACACCCCCGCGACGATGATCAGCGTGCCGAAGATGACCTTGCCGCCAAGCTCGGTGATTTGCGCCAGGAACACCGCGATGGTGTCGCCGCCCAACTGCCGCGCGGCCTCGATCGCGGCGGTCATGATGATCGCGACGAAGGCGATGTTGGCGACGATCTTCGACGGGCTGGTCGCGCCGGGAAGGATCCCGGTCGAGCGGATCGCCTGGTCGAAGCCGGTCGGGGGGAGGATCCCCTCGATGATCGTCTTCAAGAAGCGTCCGGCGATGAACGCGACCCCGAGCCACAGCGCGGCGGTCAGCACGCGCGGGATGGCGGCGAGGATTTCGTTGAGCATGTTGATCGCTGGGACCGAGATCGCCTCGATCCCGAGCACCTGCAGCGCGGCGATCGCGACGGGGATGATGATCAGCGCGAAGACGAGGATTCCGGCCGCCTTGGCGAGCGTCGCGCGGGTCGCGCCGGGGGTCGTCCCGGGGGGGACGGCGGCGGGATCGGTGCGGACGGTCGAGGCGTTGTCGCCGATCCCGGCGCGGGCGAGGAGGCCGTCGACATTGGCGACGGTCAGCGCGGTCTCAACGATCTTGCGCACGATCCTGGCGACGATCAGGCCGATGAAGAAGATCAGCCCGGCGCCGAGCAATTTGGGCAGGAAAGCGAAGATCTGGATGGTCAGCGCGTTGATCGGGGCAAGAATCTGGCCGATCCCGAGGAACTGCAGCGCGGCCATGATCCCGACCAGCCAGACGATCAGCTGGGCAATCGTGCCGAGCTGGTGGCCGACGGTTTCGCCGGGCGCGCCATGGTGGTGGCGCTGGAGGGTTGGGACCTTGTCGACGCTGTTGTGGAGCGCCCACTTGACCGCGCGGGCGACGATCCAGGTGGCGATGAGGATCAGCAGCGCGATGAGCACCTTCGGCCCCCACAGCATCAGCTGGTCCTGCACATACGCCCCGGTCGAACTGTCGATATACATCACGCGCCTCCCTCTTGCCGACGCTCAACCCCCGGCGGTGCGGGTTGGTTTCGCGGACCAAAGCATAGACTAGGCCGCTTCGTTGCGGTCTTCCAGTGTCAGCTGGGCGATGTAGCCCGAGCGAGTCTCGCCGGCGGCGCGGGCGAGCGCGTCGAGGCGCTTGAGGACGCGGCGCGGGAGGGTGATGTTGACGCGCTCGGTGCGATCGTCGAGCAAGGTGGGGTCGAGGGTTATGACGGCGAAGGTCCAGTCGGCGTAGTCGGGGTTGAGGCGCAGCGCGTCGAGGCTCGACGGCGACGGAATCGCCATGCCGGCGTCGAGCGCGGCGTCGAGCCACGCGGCGACCGCTTCCTCGGCGCCGGTCATCGCCTCGTCGAGCGTGTCGCCGGCCGAAAAGCAGCCGGGGAGGTCAGGGACGACGACTCCGAACGCCGAGGCGTCCGAGCCAGCTTCGATCGCGACGGGATAACGCATGGTCAAACTCCTGCCTGCTTGCGGATCTCGGCGACGAGGCCCTTGCCGAGATCCTTTTTCGGATGCGGCACGACGACGATGCCCGGCCGACCCGGATGCCTGAACACATGATGCGAGCCGCGGACCCGGTCGAGCTGCCACCCGGCGGCGAGCAACGCCCTGATCAGCTCCGCGCTCTTCATCGGTGTGTGCTATACACACTAGCGTGGAGCGTCAAGGCTTGCGCCGCTCGTCCCACCACGCGAGGCGTTCCTTGAGCTTGGCTTCGAAGCCGCGGTCGGTGGGGGTGTAGAAGGTCTGGCGCTGCATCTCGTCGGGCCAGTAATTCGCGCCCGAAAAACCGTCCGCGGCGTCATGGTCGTAGGCATAGCCTTCGCCATAGCCGATCTGTTTCATGAGCTTGGTCGGGGCGTTGAGGATGTTCTGCGGGGGCATCAACGAGCCGGTGTCCTTGGCGGATCGCCACGCCGCCTTCTGCGCCTTGTAGGCGGCGTTCGATTTGGGGGCGGTGGCGAGGTACAAGGTCGCCTGGACGATCGCCAACTCGCCCTCGGGGGAGCCGAGGAAGTCGTAGCTGTCCTTCGCGGCGATGCACTGGACCAGCGCCTGCGGGTCGGCGAGGCCGACGTCCTCGACTGCAGCGCGGACCAGGCGGCGGAGGAGGAACAAGGGCTCCTCCCCGGCGGTGAGCATTCGCGCGAGGTAATAGAGCGCGGCATTGGGGTCGCTGCCGCGGATCGCTTTGTGGAGCGCCGAGATGAGGTTGTAATGGCCCTCGCGGTCCTTGTCGTAGACCGCGACGCGGCGCTGGAGGAGGGCGGCGAGCCCGGCGGGGTCGAGCGGTTCGGCGAGCGCGACGTCGAACAGGGTTTCGGCCTGGTTCAAGAGGAAGCGGCCGTCGCCGTCGGCACTGGCGACGAGCGCGTCGCGGGCTTGCGGCGTCAGCGGGAGGGGCTCGCCGACCAGCGCCTCGCCGCGATCGAGCAGGCGGCACAGTGCCGCATGGTCGAGGCGGTGGAGGATCAGTACCTGGCAGCGCGACAGGAGCGCGGCGTTCAATTCGAAGCTGGGGTTCTCGGTCGTCGCGCCGACCAGCGTGATCGTGCCGTCTTCGACATAGGGCAGGAAACCGTCCTGCTGGGCGCGATTGAAGCGGTGGATCTCGTCGACGAACAATAGCGTGCGCTGGCCGGCGCGGGCGGCGACCCTGGCTTCGGCGAAGATCTTCTTGAGGTCCGCGACGCCCGAGAACACCGCCGACAGCGCGACGAAGCGCAGGCCCACCGCGTCGGCGAGCAGGCGGGCGATGCTGGTCTTGCCGGTGCCGGGCGGGCCCCACAGGATCATCGACGACAGCTTGCCCGCAGCGACCATGCGGCCGATCGCGCCGTCGGGGCCGGTGAGATGCTCCTGGCCGACGACCTCGGCGAGCGACGCGGGCCGGATGCGGTCGGCCAGCGGGGCGTTCTCGGCCGCGATCGCGGGGGCCTCGGCGGGCAGGTCGGCGGCGAAAAGGTCGGCCATGGCCGGCAAGATAGGCGCCCCGCCGAACGAATGCGACCTCCCCTCCCCTTGTCCTTTCAATCACTTGGCGAGGGATCGCGGATTTTTGTCGCGGTGCCCTTGTAAACGATATTGCTAAGATATATCTTCGATGCATCGCACAAAGGAGAAATATTTTGCGAATGCATGTTGAAGGGCGCGGCTGCGGGCCGCGCGAAGGTCGCCGCGGATTCCACTTCGGGCCGCGCGGGTTTCATTTCGAGTTCGGCGGGCCGCCGCGTGGCGGCCGGGGCGGACGCGGCGGCTGGGGTGGCGATGATGACCGGCCCCGGGGAAGACGCCGGATGTTCGGGTCGGGCGAGCTTCGCCTCGTGCTCCTGAAGCTGATCGCCGAGGAACCGCGCCACGGCTATGACCTGATCCGCGCGATCGAGGAGCGCACCGGCGGGCAATATGCCCCCTCCCCCGGGGTGGTCTATCCGACGCTGACGATGCTGACCGACATGGGGTTGACCGAAGAGCAGGCGGCCGAGGGATCGCGCAAGAAGTTCGCGGTGACCGACGAGGGCCGCGCCAATCTCGCCGAGAATGAGGCCGAGGTTGATGCGTTGTTCGAACGGCTCGACGAGGCCAGGCCGCGCGAAGGCCGCGATGGCGGGCCACCGATCGGCCGGGCGATCGGGAACCTCATGGCGGCGCTGCGCAACCGCGTCGCGCATGACGGGTTCGACGAGGCGCTGGTGCATGAAGTGACCGCGATCCTCGACGAGGCGGCGCAGCGCATCGAACGGTTGAAATAGGCCCTCGACTAGCGCGCCAGCGTCCGGGCGATGCGCGCGCGGCGTTCGATGACGCGGTAGTAGGCCGCTTCGACCGCCGCGTTGATGCGGGTCCAGTCCTGGGTCGTGGCATGGGCGAGGCCGTGGCTGCCATGGTCGTGGCGCAGCGCGGGGTCGCGGATATAGGCTTCGAGCGCGTCGGCATATTGGTCGATCTCGCCCGGCTCGACGAGCGTGCCGCTGTAGCCGTCCTGGACGATGCTGTTGGCGCCGGTGGCCGCGGCGGCGACGACCGGCAGGCCGCACGCCATCGCTTCCAGGGTGACGTTGCCGAAGGCTTCCGTGACCGACGGGTTGAGGAAGATGTCCCCGCTGGCGAGCGCGCGGGCGAGGTCGGCGCCGACCTGCTGGCCAGTGAACACCGCGTTCGGCAGCCGCTCGGCGAACCACGCCCGGGCGGGGCCGTCGCCAATCACCAGCACCTTGTGGGCCACCCCCCGCTCGGTGAGCAGGTCGACCGCGTCGGAGAAGACGTCGAGGCCCTTTTCGAGCACCAGCCGGCCAAGGAAGGCAATCGCCACCTCGTCGTCGGCGATGCCGTGCGCGCGGCGCCAGTCGAGGTCGCGGCGCCCGGGATTGAACTGCTCGCGGTCGACCCCGCGGGTCCACAGGAAGATGGTGCGGTTCATGCGCTGGGCACGAAGCACTGCTGCGGTCGATTCGGCCGGGACGAGCAGCGCGTCGCACTGGCGATAGAGGCGGCGCATCAGCGCGCGCAGTGCCGGTTCGAACAATTGCAGGTGATAGTAGCTGAGATAGGTTTCGAAGCGGGTGTGGATCGAAGCGATCGCGGCGCGGTCGGTGCGGCGCGCCCAGCCGATCGCCTGGCGCGCGGCGATGTCGGGCGACGAGATATGGACGATGTCGGGGTTGAAGTCGGCAAGGTCGCGGCGGACGGCGCGGGTGAGCCCGGTCGGGAACCGATATTCGGGGCGCTTGGGGATGGCGAAGGCGGGGATCGAGACGAGATCGCCGACTGGCGGGAAAGCCGGGGTAGCGGTGGTCGGCGAATAGACGCGGACGGCGTGGCCCTGCCCCAGCAGATAGCCGACGAGGCGGTTGAGCGCCTGGTTCGCGCCATCGCGGACGTAATTGTAATTGCCCGAGAACAGGGCGATGCGGAGCGGCGCGGGCATGGCGCCGGGGCATAGCCGAGGCGCGGCGCGCGGGCTAGGGCAGGCGCGATGAGCCTCAAGTCGTCGATGGCGCCGGTTGGGGCGAATAATGCGCGATTGCTGTTGCTCGGCAGCCTGCCGGGCGACGCCAGCCTGGCGGCGGGGCGCTATTATGCGCACTCGACCAACCAATTCTGGCGGCTGCTGGGCTCGGCGTTGGGGGCGCCGCTGGCCGAGCTTCCCTACGATGAGCGGCTCGAGCGGCTGGCGCGGCGCGGGGTCGCGCTGTGGGATGTGGTCGACCGGGCCGAGCGCGCCGGGAGCCTCGACGGGGCGATCCGCGGAGCGCTGCACAATCCATTGGCCGAATTCGCCGCGACCCACCCGCGACTGGAGGCGATCGGCTTCAACGGCCAGACCGCGGCGCGGATCGGGCGGCGGGCGCTAGGGACCGCCCCCGGCGTGACGCTCATCGACCTGCCCTCGTCGAGCGCGGCGTTCACCCTGCCGTTCGCGGCCAAGCGCGACCGGTGGCGGGTCTTGGCAGGCTTCGCCGATCCCGCCTAAGGTTGCGGTCATGGCCGACGACGACATCGACTATGACGACATCACGCGCGAGGGCGACGAGCAGCGCGATCCCGAGCTGAGCCTGGTCGACGAGGCGCTGGTCGCGGGGAATATCGCCAATACCAATGGCTTGCTGGTGATCCTTGCCAAGCTGGTGGCGAAGGGGATCTTCGACCAGGACGATCTCAAGGCCTTTTCGGACAGTTACTCCAAGCCGCTGGACCATGAGCATATGCGCGAGAACGAGCTGGTCACGCAGATGCAGGACCAGATGGAATCGACGCTGGCCGAGCTGATGAGCTTCCTCGCCGCGACCAAATAAGCCTCCCCTCCCTTTCACGGGCGGGAGTCGCTATATACTCCCTCATCATGTCCCCGCTCGTTGGAATCCTGCTGTTTTTCGCCACCGTCGCGGTGATGGAGGGGGTTGCCTATGTCGCCCACCGCTGGGTGATGCACGGGCGTCTGGGCTGGTGGCTGCACGAAAGCCATCATCGCGAGCGCCATGGGATGTTCGAGTTGAACGACCTTTACGCGGTGATCTTTGCCGGGCCGTCGATCCTGCTGCTGGCCGGCGGGGTGCGCTGGGAGTGGGGCGCGTGGGCGACGTGGATCGGGGCGGGGATCGCCGCCTATGGCGCGATCTATTTCGGCTTTCACGACGTCATCGTCCATCGCCGCGTGGCGCACCGGATCGTGCCGCGATCGCGCTATTTCAAGCGCATCGTGCAGGCGCACCGCATCCACCATGCGGTCGAGACGCGCGAGGGCACGGTCAGCTTCGGCTTCATCTATGCCCCCCCGGTCGAGGCGCTGAAGGCGGCCTTGCCCGAACGCGGGCTGCGCCAGCCTAAGCCCGGGTCCACAGCCCTGCGCGGCTGACCGGCTTCGCCCGGCGGAGCGAATCGCCGAGCGCGGCGAGCACCAGCGCGACCTTCTCGCGGCGCGGAATCGAGATGCGCTCGTCCCACGCCCGGTCGCCGAGTTCGACTGCTCGCTCGGCGACCTTGCCATAGATGCG
>JALYIX010000276.1 GCA_030775565.1 Pseudomonadota bacterium
ATCCAGCGCGATGTCGTGTCGGGTGCCGGGGCGATGCAGTCGGGCGCACGGGCGATGCAGCGCGCGATCCCGGTCCTTGGCCGGGCGATCGGGGACGCCGCCGCGGAGATCGAGCGCGCGACCGCGACCATGCCCAATCCTTATTACCCGACGCGCTAGTAAGGCCTAACATAAGTTAAGTCGAAAACTTTTTCGAATGTCGGGTCGCGGACTCGGCAGCTGTGGATAATTATGGAATGTTCGTTCCGGGGGACGAACATTTGTCAAGTTACCGACTCTACTGCCTCGATCGACACGGCAAGATCGCCAGCGCCGAGTGGGTCGAGGCGGCCGATGACTCGTCCGCGATCGCTGCTGCGCGGGCGCTGGCGAAGCCGACCGATTGCGAGTTGTGGCTCCGCAATCGCCTGATCGAGCGGATCCCCGCGCCGACTGCCGCATAATTCTCCTGTCGCGGGCGGTGGACGCCGTCCGGCTTGCCGCTAAAGCTCTTCGTCATGTGGCAACTCTTCCAATTCCCGCTCTGTCCTTTCTCGCGCAAGGTCCGCCTCGTGCTCGGCGAAAAGGGCGTGCCGCATGAACTGGTGCGCGAGAACCCGTGGGAACGGCGCGACGAGTTCATGGACTTGAACCCGGCCGGCGAGACCCCCGTGCTGGTCGAGACCGAGCAGGGGCTGACCCTCATCGGCAGCCAGCCGATCGTCGAATATTTCGACGAGACCGTCGACAAGTCGCCGATGCTCCACGGCAATGCCGCCGCGCGCGCCGAGATCCGCCGCCTGACCCAGTGGTTCGACGAAAAACTGTTCCGCGAAGTGGTCGAGCCGCTGATGCACGAGCGGATGCGCAAGCGCCTCGTCAGCCGCGAATCGCCCGACACCGGCGTGCTCCGCCAGGCGATGAAGGTCGCCAATGGCCACCTCGACTATCTCGACTATCTCCTCGACCACCGCCGCTGGATCGCCGGCGCGGGCTTGAGCCTGGCCGACTTTGCCGCCGCCGCGCAGCTCTCGGTAATCGACTATTTGGGCGCGCTCGACTGGCGCGGGCACAAGCAGACCAAGGACTGGTACGCCGTGATGAAATCGCGCCCGGCGTTCCGGCCGCTGCTGGGCGAGCGGATGGAGGTCATCGTGCCCCCCGCGCACTACGACAAGGTCGATTTCTAGGGTCGATTGCATCCCGATCATCCCGTCGGTCGTATCTTGTCCGTAACGACACAGGGGGCCCCGGATGCGCATGATCCACAATGTCTTGTTCGGGCTTGCCGCGACCGCGTCCTCGAGCATCGCCCTCGCCGGCCACAGCGAACTTCGGGTGCCCCCTGCCGATACCTTCATGCTCGGCGGTGAACAGAACGCGCCGATGACGGTGAGCGGCCGCAACTCGGGCAAGACGACGGTGGTGATCGCCGCGCGGCGCGGATCGACCGACGCCACTATCGTCACCGTCATGCCTGGCGGCACCTTCGACCACATATTCGCGCTCGGCGAGACAGCACTGATCCGCAACCTGTCGACCCGAATGACGGCGACCCTCAGCGTGGATTTCACCGGATCGCCGTCCGACTTGTCGATGCGCTACGCCAATCCACCGACTCGCTAGCGCCGGCGGGGCGGCGGTCAGGCGGTCGCCACCCCCATCACCAGTCGCCACACCATCGTTCCGATCAGGACCGCGGTGCTTGCGCCGAGCCCGATCAACGCGGTCGAGCCACGCCACCGCGCGAACAGCCCGGTCACGGCCATTTTGACGAGCATGTTCGCAACGACGGTGCCCGCGATGGCGACCGCAGCGACGTCGCGGACGAGCGTGCCCGCGGGAAGGCCCGACAGGGTCACGATCGCGGCGTCGACATCGAACGTCCCGGTGATGAACAGCGACAGCGCCGCCCCCTGCTGGCCGAACGATTGTTGCGCCCAGCGCGTCCCGACGGCGCCCGCCGCGACGATCGCCACGAACATCAACGCGGGCAGCAATTCGACCGGATTTCGAGCGCTCTCGCCATTCGCCGCGTCCGCCTTCGACGAGCGCAGCCAGGCGACCACCGCGATGGCTGCGCCGACCATCGCAGCGGGGCCGATGACGATCAGGAACGACGGCAGCGTCGAAGGTGACAGCAACGCGATGAGGATTGTCACGCGGACATACATGATCGCCGAGGCGACCAGGATCCCGGCCGTGAGCGGGCCGGCCTCGTCGGTGCCCAGCCGCCGCGCGAACGAGGCGGTCACGGCCGTCGACGAATAGGCCCCGCCGATGACCGCCGAGGCGAGGATGCCGTTGCGCGCGCCGATCGTGCGATTGGCGACATAGCCGGCCAACGAAAAGCCGGTCACCAGCACGACCACCAGCCACAGCTGGAACGGGTTCCACGCAGCGAACGGACCAAGCGACCGGTTGGGCAGGAACGGCAGCACCGCCGCGACAATCACTGCATAGCGCGCGAACGCCTTGACGTCGGTTGCCGTGAGCCGGCCGAGAATGGCGTGGGATTCGCGGCGAATGCTCAGGATGAAGGTCACCACCGCCCCGCCCGCTACCGCCAGCGCCGGCTGCCCCGCCCCTGCCAGCAGCCCCAGGCTGACCGCAAGCAGCGCGGCGATCACCCCGGTCGCGTCCCGCTCGCCGGCCTGGCGATGAAATCCGATCAACAGCGCGACCGCCATCGCCGCGACGATCACGACGCCCACCGCTGGATCGACCAGCGTGCCCAGCAGCGCGGCAATCCCCCCGCCCCCGCCAAGCAGCGCGAACGTGCGCACCCCGGCGACGCGGCTGCCGCTTTTTTCACGCCGCAACTGCCAGCCGCGCTCGACCCCAATCATCAGGCCGGCGGCGAGCGCTGCGACCAGATCGAGCGCCGGCGTGCCGGTCAGCGGCGCAATGACGCCGGTCCCTGCGCCGTCGCGCTCACCGCGGCTTTTGCGCCGTGACGAGATAGTTCAGCCGCAGATCCTCGCTCAGATGCAGCCCGCGCGTCGGCGTGAACGCGATTCCCTTGGTGTCGCAGGGTACAAGCCCGGCCAGCACGAGCAGCTCGGCGACCCGCTCCGGCTCCAGAAACTTGTCATAGTCATGTGTCCCGCGCGGAATCCGCCCAAACCCCTCGGCGAGCGTGATCGTCAGCAGGTTCGACAGGGCCGTCCGGTTCGGGGTCGACAGGATCAGCAGCCCGCCCGGCGCGACCCGCGCGGCGAGCGAGCGGACGAACGCGGCCGGCTCGGCGACATGCTCGACGACCTCCATCGCGGTGACCAGGTCATACTCGCCATCGAGCGCCTCGACCCCGGTCGCGCGATATTCGATCTCGAGCCCGACCGCCGCGGCGTGCGCGCGCGCGACCGCGATCAGTTCGGGCGCGGCGTCGATCGCGGTTACGCTTGCCCCCATTCGCGCCAATGGCTCGCTCAGCAGCCCCGCCCCGCACCCGACATCGAGCGCGCGCTTGCCCGCCAGCGGCCGCAGCGTGCATTCGTCGAGACCCCAATGCTGATCGATCCGGTCGCGGACATAGGCCAGGCGTACCGGGTTCAGCCGGTGGAGCATCGCCGACGCCCCATCCGGGTCCCACCAGTCGCTCGCCATCTCGCCGAAGTGCACGGCCTCCGATACGACGACGCTGGACGTCGGCGAGTGCGGACCCTCGAGGATGCTTGTTTCGCTCATGCGCCCCTCCTAACAGGGCGCCGCTCGCAACCCAAGGACGTCCCGCCACTACCATGTCCCGTATCGTCATGAAATTCGGTGGCACCTCGATGGCCGGGATCGAGCGCATCCGCCACGTCGCCGACCGGGTGAAGCGCGAAGTCGCCGCCGGCAACCAGGTCGCCGTCGTCGTCTCGGCGATGGCCGGCGAGACCGACCGGCTGGTGCAATTGTGCAAGGAAGCGGCGCCGCTCTACGACCCGCGCGAATATGACGTCGTCGTTGCCTCGGGCGAGCAGGTCACCGCCGGCCTGTTGGCGATGACCCTCCAGGGAATGGGGCTCAACGCGCGCAGCTACATGGGCTGGCAGCTCCCGATCCGCGCCTCGGGCCATGCCTCGGCGCTGATCGAGGGGATCGACGTCGAGGTGCTCGAGCGGGTGTTCGACGATGCCGGGATCGCGGTCATCCCCGGCTTCCAGGGGGTCACCTCGGAGGGCGCGCTGGCCACGCTCGGCCGCGGCGGGTCGGACACGTCGGCGGTGGCAATCGCGATTGCGGCGAAGGCCGACCGCTGCGACATCTACACCGACGTCGACGGGGTCTACACGACCGATCCGAGGATCGTCCCGCGGGCGCGGAAGCTCGACGTCGTCACTTACGAGGAAATGCTCGAACTCGCCTCGGTCGGCGCCAAGGTGTTGCAGACCCGCTCGGTCGGGCTGGCGATGCGCTTCGGCATGCCTTTGCAGGTCCTGTCGTCATTCGAAGATTTGCCCGGCACGATGATCGTCGCCGATGAGGGAAGCAGTATGGAACGCAACATCATCACCGGCATCGCGCACGACCGCAACGAGGCGTTCATCACGCTCACCGGGCTGCCCGATCGCCCCGGCACCGTGGCGGCGATTTTCCGTGCCTTGGCCGACGCCAGCATCAACGTCGACATGATCGTCCAGACCGCGCCGCGCGCCGGGCTCAAGAGCGAGCTGACCTTCACCGTGCCCAAGGCAAGCCTGGCGCACAGCGTCGACGCGCTTGGCCGCGTGCGCGAGACCGGCGGGTTCGAGGAAATCCTGACCGACACCGACATCGTCAAGGTCAGCGTCGTCGGGGTCGGCATGCGCTCCAACGCCGGCATCGCCGCCAAGATGTTCGACACGCTGGCCGAGCGCGGGATCAACATCGTCGCCATCTCGACCAGCGAGATCAAGGTGTCGGTGCTGATCAGCGAGGATTATACCGAGCTTGCCGTGCGGGTCCTCCACACCGCGTTCGGGCTCGACGCCCCCGCTGGAGCGGCAGCGTGAGCGGCGAAGGGATGATCGCCGAACCGCGCGCAATGCATGCCGCCGGGACTGGCATGACCCGGCTATCGGAACTGATGAAGCGCGGCACCGACTTCCTCGGCTGCGAAGTCGCGATCATGTGCGGCGCGATGAGCTGGGTCAGCGAACGCAACCTCGTGTCGGCGATCAGCAATGCCGGCGGGTTCGGCGTGATCGCCTGCGGGGCGATGACCCCCGACCTGCTCGACCGCGAGATTGCCGCGACAAAGCTGCTCACGACGAAGCCGTTCGGGGTCAACCTCATCACCATGCACCCGATGCTGGGCGAGCTGATCGACATCTGCGCGAAGCACCAGGTCACTCACGTCGTCCTCGCCGGCGGCCTCCCCCCCGGCGGCGCGATCGACCGGATCAAGGCGAGCGGCGCGAAGCTGATCGCCTTCGCCCCCGCGCTCAGCCTCGCCAAGAAATTGCGCCGTTCGGGCGCCGACGCGCTGGTCATTGAAGGGATGGAGGCGGGCGGCCATATCGGCCCGGTCTCGACCTCGGTCCTCGCCCAGGAGATTCTTCCCGAGATCGCCGCCGAGACCCCGGTGTTCGTCGCCGGCGGGATCGGCCGCGGCGAGGCGATCGCCGCCTATCTCGAGATGGGCGCGGTCGGGGTCCAGCTCGGCACGCGTTTCGTCTGCGCGACCGAAAGCATCGCCCACGCCAATTTCAAGAAGGCGTTCCTCCGCGCCTCGGCGCGCGACGCGGTCCCCTCGGTCCAGCTCGACCCGCGCCTCCCGGTCATCCCCGTTCGCGCATTGAAGAACCGCGAGACCGAGAATTTTGCCGCCAAGCAGCGCGAAATCGCCAACGCGCTCGACGAGGGCGGGCTCGAAATGGCCGAGGCCCAGCTCCAGATCGAACATTATTGGGCGGGAGCGCTGCGCCGCGCGGTGATCGACGGCGACGTCGAAAGTGGCTCGGTCATGGCCGGCCAGTCCGTCGGCATGGTCAAGCGCGAGGAACCCGTCGCTGCAATCATCGCCGAACTGGTCGAGGAAGCCGCCGGCGCGCTCGACAGCCGGGGCTAGTCGCGCTCGTCGCGCTTTTCGCTTCGTCGCGGCGGCTACCCCAGCCGCTCCTCCACGCCTTGCAGCAGCGCCATCGTCTCGCGCCGAAAGTCGGCGAAGGCGCCCGCCGCGCGCTCCGACCCGGCCCAGCGCCCGGCGTCGCGCTCGAGCGAGCTTGCCAGCATCCGGATCTGGTCAAGAAACTGGCGCGCGCTTGCCGCCGCGGCGGGATCGCTGGTGTCGGCCAGCGCCGGCAACAAACTATCCTCCCCGCTCGGGCTGAAGTGGCGTCGAAGCAGTGCCGTGAGCCGCGCCAGCTCGCGCCGGACGGCCTCCCCCGCGGCCTGCGAAGAGTCCCGCTCGGCGGCGCTTGCCACATCCTTGGCGGGGGCAGCGATGACGCCCGTTCCGCCCCCCGCCGCATTGGCACGTGCGGGCGGGAGTGATTCGGATCGCGTCACGGCTGCCCCTCGGCTGTTGCTTGTCGACCCGCGGCCCTTATGCGCCCTCGCCGCCGCGCTGGCCCGCGGGATCGCGTCCAAAGCGGACTTGAGCATTTCACCCGGCGCCGCCGCCGACCGCGCTTGGCCCCGCGCCCGCGCACTGCTAGCCATTGGACATGCCGACCCCCGCCGTCGCCGCCGCTCGCGAAATCCTGACCGGCCTTCATGCGCTGATGGCGAAGCGCGGCTTGCCGCAGGCCAAGCTCGATCATGTCGTCGACCTCATCGCCGACGCGCTCAAGAGCGAGGTCTGCTCAATCTATCTGGTGCGCGAGAACAGCCTCGAACTGTCGGCGACCCACGGCCTGCGCAAGGAAGCGGTTCACGTCACCCGGCTCGACTTCGGCGAAGGGCTGGTCGGCAGCATCGCCAAGGAAGGACGCATCCTCAACCTCGCCGAGGCCGCCGACCACCCGTCGTTCGCCTATCGCCCCGAAACCGGCGAGGAGCGCTTCCACAGCTTTGCCGGCGTGCCGATCATCAACCGCGAGAATGTCGTCGGTGTGCTGTCGGTCCAGCACGCCGACCCGCGCGGCTATGAAGACGTCGAGATCGAGGCGCTGCAAACCGTCGCGATGGTCCTGTCCGAGCTGATCGCGAGCGCGCGGCTGGTCGACCTGACCCGCCGCGGCGCGCGCAGCGACGGCGGCGCGGTGCGCATCGTCGGGCTGAAACTTGTCGCCGGGATGGCGCGCGGCATCGCCGTGTTCCACCAGCCGAGCGTCGTCGTCCACCAGACCGTCGCCGAGGATACCGAGGCCGAGCGCGCCCGCGTCTATGCCGCTTTCCGGCGAATGCGCGAGCAGATCGAGAACATGACCCGCGAGGCCGAATTCGGCACCGTCGGCGAGCATCAGGAGATCCTCGAGACCTACAAGATGTTCGCCTATGACGAGGGCTGGGGCCGGCGGATCAACGAAGCGATCGACAGCGGCCTGACCGCCGAGGCGGCGATCGAGCGCGTCCAGCAACGCACCCGCGCCCGCATGCGCGACATCGATGACCCGCTCTTGAAGGAGCGGATGCACGACCTCGACGACCTCGCCAACCGGCTGCTGCGGATCGTGTCGGGACGCATGGGCACCGCTGCGCAGACCGGGCTCGCCAAGGATACGGTGCTGATCGCGCGCAACCTCGGGCCGGCCGAATTGCTCGAATATGATCGTCGCCGGCTGAAGGCGGTGGTGCTCGAGGAAGGCTCGCTCACCGCGCACGTCACGATCGTCGCGCGCGCGATGGGGGTACCCGTCGTGGGCCGCATCGCCGATATCCGCCATGTCGCCGGCGAAGGCGACACGGTGCTGGTCGACGGCGACATGGGCGCAGTGGTCGTCCGCCCGACCCGGCCCCTGTCCAACCAGTTCGACACGCGCATGGCGACCAGCCAGCGGCGCCGCGCCGAATTCGCCGCGTTGCGCAACAAGCCGTCGGAAACGAAGGACGGGCAGCGCATCACGCTGATGGTCAATGCCGGGCTGGCCGACGATGCCGCCGCGCTCGAAGCCACCGGGGCCGACGGCATCGGCCTGTTCCGCACCGAATTCCAGTTCCTGATCGCCGCGACGCTGCCCGGGCGCGAAAGCCAGCAGCGGTTGTACAAGAGCGTCCTCGACGGGGCCGGCGACAAGCCGGTGGTGTTCCGCACGCTCGACATCGGCGGCGACAAGGCGCTGCCTTATCTTCAGGACCACCGCGACGAGAGCGAGAATCCGGCGATGGGCTGGCGCGCGCTGCGCCTCAGCCTGGAACGCTCGACGCTGATGAAGGCGCAGGCGCGCGCGCTGATCGAGGCGGCGGGCGGGCGGGTGCTGCGCGTGATGTTCCCGATGGTGTCCGAGCCGTGGGAATATGAGGAAGCGCGGGCGCTGTTCGAAAAACAGCTCGCCTGGGCGGTCGACAACAAGCGGGCGGTGCCGACCCGCATCGAATATGGGGCGATGCTCGAAGTGCCGAGCCTTGCCGAAATGCTCGATGTCCTGCTGCCGCGGCTCGATTTCCTGTCGATCGGCACCAACGACCTCACCCAGTTCCTGTTCGCCGCCGACCGCGCCGACCCGCGCCTCGCCGAACGCTACGATTGGCTAAGCCCGGCGATCCTGCGCTTCCTGCGGCGTGTCGCAAGGGAGGCCAAGGCGCACAATGTCCCCCTTCGCCTGTGCGGCGAGATGGGCGGGCGGCCGTTGGAGGCGATGGCGCTGATCGGCATCGGCATCGACCAATTCTCGATCACCCCGGCGGCGGTCGGCCCGATCAAGGCGATGGTCCGTTCGATCGACGCCGGCGCGGTTCGCGCGAAGCTCGAAGCCGTCCTCGCCAAGCCGCCGCGCGACATGCGCAAGATCCTCGGCGACTGGGCCAAGAAACAGGGGGTTGCGCTTGATTGAGCAAGGTCAGAACGCTTTTAAAAACTTAGGTTGGGGTTGCGATTGACACGGCTCGACGCCCCCCCGACAAGCGCGCGTCAAGGGGAGTAGCATGGACGAGATCGAGGACAGCCCAGTCGAAACCGTGGGCGAGCGCCTGCGTGCCGCGCGCGAGGCGCAAGGACTGACGCTCGATGCCATCGCCGCCCAGACACGGATCCCGACGCGCCATCTCGCCAGCCTCGAGACGAGCGACTGGACCTCGCTTCCCGCGCCGACCTATTCGGTCGGCTTCGCCAAGAATTATGCCGCGGTCGTCGGGCTCGACCGGGCCGAGATCGCCGACCAGCTGCGCTCGGAAATGGGCGGCACGCGCGCCGTCTACACCCAGGCCGAAGTGTTCCAGCCGGCCGACCCCAAGCGGTCGATGCCCAAATGGCTGGTCATTGGCGCGGTCGTCGCGCTGGTGCTGGTGCTCGGTTTGCTCAACTGGCTGCGTCACCGCGAACTCGAGCCAGCCGCGGCTTCTGCGCCGCAAGCCGACGTCACACAGCCGCCGACCACCGCTCCCGTCGCGGTGCCCGGGCCGGCGACCGCACCCGCCACTGGCCCGGTGTCGATCGTCGCGCTTGATGCGCCGGTGTGGGTCCGCGTGCGCGATGGCGCCAGGACGCTCAAGATCGGCAACCTCGCCGCCGGCGAG
>JALYIX010000277.1 GCA_030775565.1 Pseudomonadota bacterium
GTCGCATCGTCGCAGACATAGGCGGTGAACGGATCGCGCGACCCTGCGCGAGCATGGAAGGGAGCGTTCATGGTTATTTGCCCTTCGTGGAGACGTCCTGCAGGCCCTTCGAGCCTGTCGGAGTCGCGTTGCGATAATAATCGACCGCCTTGGTCGATGTACGGGAGTCGCTCAGACCGCTGCCTTCGCGGCCGTGGACGAGGTCCTCGGGATTGGCGATCATGGCGGCGAGATTGCCGTTCACGCCGCAGCCGAAGTTCGACATGCTGTGATTATTGTAGTTTGGCTGCGCCGCCTCGTGCCAGTTGGGGCAGTTGGGGACGGTGGCGCGCGTGCGGCTGACCACCACGCGAACCGTGCCCGGGGCAATCGCGCCCGGCAGCACCGGGCCGCCGTCGGCTAACAGCAGTCCATAGCGACCGGCGAGACGAGCGACGTCGCCACGCGGGCCGCTGCTGTCCGAACCTTCGACGTAGACGCTATCGCCATAGCCAAGGTCCATCCCGCGGAACCAGCCGTCAAGCCGAGCCGCGTCGAGATCGGACAATTGTCCATCGGGCGCCGCAGCATCGAAGGCATAGTCCTGGCGTTGCACGACGGGCACGTTCACCGGCTCGACGCCGCGGGCCAGATCCGTCCTGGGTGCGACCGTACCGCAGCCGACAAGCCCTGAAGCCGCGGCGAGGGTCAAGAGAGTGTGACGCATGATCTGGTCCTTCCTTGGCGGGTTCACAGCTTGAAGCCGGGGGCGGCGGCCGCGCCGGCGGCGGCAGCGGCTGCGCCGCCGACGGGAGCGCTCATCCCGGGGCGGGGTTGTGGCAGCATGGCGCGCGCGCCCGACTGGCCGTCGAAGGTCTGACCTTCCCAGTTGAGCTGGCCGTCGGTCGGTGCGCGATAGCCGTTGGTCGGCAGTGACGCTTGACCCGACATTGGGTGCACCAGGTACGGCGTGACGACGATGACGAGTTCTGTCTCGTTGCGCTGGAAGCTGGTCGATCGGAACAGCGCGCCGAGGATCGGCAGGTCACCGAGGAACGGCGCCTTTTCCACACTGTTGTTATGGCTGTTCTTGAGCAGTCCACCAATCATGAACGATTGACCCGAGCCGAGCTCGACCGTCGTCTCGGCGCGGCGGGTGGTCAGCGCGGGAACGATATAGCCGTTGAGCTTGACCGATCCGGCATCGCTGAGCTCGCTGACCTCGGGGCGGACCCGCATCGAGATCCGGCCATCCGCAAGGACGATCGGGGTGAAGGCCAGGCCGACGCCATATTGCTTATACTCGATCGAGATTGCCGAGTTGCCCTGCGCGATCGGCACCGGGAATTCGCCCCCGGCAAGGAAGCTTGCGGTTTCACCAGACAGGGCGGTCAGGTTCGGCTCGGCAAGGGTCGTGACGAGGCCATCGGTCTGGGCGAGGTCGAGTGTACCGAGCAAGTCGAGCCCGAACAGCTTTCCCGCGAGGCCCAGCGTCGTTCCCGTGCCGGCAAGGCTGAAGACGGAACTGGCATTGCTGCCGGTGCCGCCGAGGGAAGTCGACGGCCCTACCAACGTTCCAGGCCTGCCCTGGCCGATCCCGAACAGAGTTCCGCCCGTAGAGTCGCGCGAGAGCAAATTGACGCCGATCTTCTTGAGGACCGAGCGGTTGACCTCTGCGATGCGCACCTTGAGCATGACCTGCAGCGGGGTCGCCGAGCGCAGGCGGCTGACGACCTGCGTGTCGGTCCCGACATAGGCCTGGACCAGCCGCTGGGCCTCGGCGACATCGCTGGGCGATGCCACCGTGCCGGTCAGCAGCACGAGGTTGTTCATCGGCGTCGCCTGGATGCTCGCGTCGGGCATGGCCATGCGCAGCATTTCGTCGACCGAGCCGGTGTTGTTGCCGACCCGGACGTTGGCCGCATAGACCACCCGGCCGGCCTTGTCGGTGGCGTAGATCGTCGTTTCGCCAGTCCCTTTGCCGAAGACATAGAGCTGGGTCGACGAGCGGACCTGGACGTCGGCGATCGAGTCATTGGCGACGAACACGTCGGACATCGGCGCATTCAGGCGGACGATGTTGCCGGTGCCCTTCGACAGGTTGAGCGTCTCCGACGGGCGCGCGGCCTGAGGCTGCGCGGCGGCGGGGGCGGCGACGGCGATGCTGCCGAGGCCTATGGCCAGCGCGGCGAGGGCAGTGCCCAGACGATGCTGACGCGTGTTGCGATTAATGGTCATCTTAGCGAGCCCCCACAGGAACGACGGTGACAGAGTTGCCGCGCGATACGCGGACCACGGGGCCGACCGGCGCGGTCCCCAGCGCCGAGCCGAGGGCACGGCCGGGGCCACCCATGGCTTGCGACATCTGGGTCGAAGCAGTCGGCGCCTTGGTCGGGACCGTGCGGCGCTGGAAGCGCGACACGTCGCCACCGGTGCTAAAGGTGGTGTTGGTGTCGATCGGCTGATTGGCGACGGCCAGCAGCATCTGCCGCTCCTCCGCCGGGTTGGTGCCGGGTGCGACCTTGACCTGACCCGAAGCGACGGCGCGCTCCAGTTCGGCGGTGTTGTCGGCGATCGAGCGAAGCGCGAGCGACAGCTGGCCGACCGACTGGGCGACCGCGATCTTCTCGGCGATGCGGGGCGTTGCTTCGAGCGTGACGGTGGCGGCGGTCTTGACCGCGATCTTGCCGTCCTTGTCCTTCGCCTGGTCCATTGCCTGGTCCGTGGCGAGGACGCGCAAGTTGCGAACGATCGTCTCGGAAACCTTGAGCGCCGGACCTTCGCCGCCGCCTTCGACCGTCTGGGTCAGGACCATGTCGACCCGGTCACCCGGGAAGACGAAGCCGGCGACGCCGCTGGTCTGGTTGACGGGCACCGTCACGGCGCGCATTCCCGGACCGAGCGCCGCGGCGAGGAAGCCACGGTCCTGCGGGCCGACTAGCGAGCCACGAGTGAGCGGCTGCCCGGCGGTGAGGGCGTTGCGCACGACCATGCCGACCATCTTCTGCGGGTCGCCGTCCGCAACACCCTGGGTGTAATAGGCGCCCTGGACGAGCTCCTTGGGCCAGGGCTGGTAGGAGAAACTGTCGGGCTCGATCATCGAGCCGACGGCCAAGGGCCTGCGCGCCACGAGCACCTTGGGCCCGAGTGGCACCGCCGGCGCCGCGGCAGCCTGCTGGGCTCCCGCGCCGCTGAACATGTTCTTGGCCATCACGGCGGTGATCACCGCGATCACCAACGCTCCGATGAGCAGTGCAACTTTCTTCACGTCCATGGCGAATACGCCTCCCCTAGAGGGTTCCCTCGATCTTCTCAGACATCAGGCAAAATGGTTAAGAAACCGTTGGGCGACTAACCATAAGCCGCCGAACGCGATCGCGACGCCGTACGGAATCTCCGGACGACCTTCGCGATGACGGATTTTGTGGGCGCTCAGCACCACCAGCGTGAGCACTCCCCCGGCCAGTGACATCAGCACCAAAAAGGCAATCGTCGCCGCCGGCGGAAACCACAGGACTAGGGCGGCCGCGAGCTTGACGTCACCGCCGCCCATCATGCCGAGATAGAAAGTGATCGCCAGCACGGTGAACACGCCGGCGCTGATCGCGACGCGCAGTCCGGCGTCGGGCCACAGCGGCACGCCGCTCGCCCACCAGAACAGCGGCGCAAGCAGCGCTACCACCAGCACCAGCTTGTTAGAGATCGTGAATGTGCGGATGTCGATGACCGCCGCCACGAGCAGCAGCAGCGCCAGAACGGCGACCAGCGGTTCGGTTAAGGCAAGCTTGTCCATGGCCGATTGCTGTAGACGGCGGGTCTTTCCAAACCGTAACCAGCGCCGATGGAGCCCTTCGACATCCTGATCGTCGGCGGCGGGATCGCCGGCGCAAGCCTTGCTGCCGAGGTTGGCGGCGCGCGGCGGACCGCGATTGTCGAGGCAGAAGCCCATCCCGGAATGCATTCGACGGGACGGTCGGCCGCCTTCTGGCTTGAGAGCTATGGCGGGGTGGGGGTGGTCAACCTGTCGGCTGCATCGCGTGACTTCCTGGCGACCCCGCCCGCCGACTTCGCCGAGGCGGGCTTCCTGCGTCCGCGCGGCGCGATCCATGTCGATTCGAGCGGGCGTGCCGACGCGTTCGCCCACATTCCCGAATCGGTCGCGACCAGGCCGATGTCGCGGGCCGAGCTCGACGAAGCGGTACCGGGGCTCGCCCCGCGCTGGATCCAGGCACGCTTGGAAGCGGGCTGCGCCGATATCGATGTCGCTGCTCTCCACGCCGCATACCTGCGCCAGTTCCGGCGCGGCGGCGGTGTGCTGATGACCGATTCGCGGCTTTCGTCTGCGCATCGTTCATCTGGCCAATGGCGGGTGAGGATGGTCGACGGGACTGAACTGTCAGCCCGGATCCTGGTCAACGCGGCGGGCGCCTGGGCCGACGGCGTGGCGCTCGCGGCGGGAGTCGGGCCGCTCGGGATCGCGCCGAAGCGGCGGACGATGGTTCAACTTCGCGTCGGCCGTGGCGGTCTGGCGCATCTGCCACAGGTGATCGACGCCGCCGGCTCCTTTTATTTCAAGGGCGAGGGCGACCGCAGCGTGTGGGTCAGCCCGCACGACGAGATCAGCACCGAACCGTGCGACGCGCAGCCCGAGGAAATCGACGTCGCGGTCGCGATCGACCGCTTCGAGCATGCCGTCGACTGGCCGGTCGAGCGAGTCGAGCGGAGCTGGGCGGGCCTCAGGAGCTTCGCCCCCGATCGCCTGCCGGTCTATGGCTTCGATGCCCGGGCCGAGGACTTTTTCTGGTTTGCGGGAATGGGCGGCTTTGGCATCCAGACCGCGCCGGCGGCGGCGAAACTGGCGGCTTCGTTGCTACTGGAGAGCGAACCCGACGCGATGGTCAGCGGGATCGACCCGACGCGTTACAGCCCCGCCCGCTTCGCTGGTCGTTGAGCATCGGCGGCGGCGCAGGCAAGCGCGTCGACCCGGTCATTTTCCGCATGACCGCTGTGACCCTTGACCCATTTCCACTCCACCCGGTGCGGACTCGCCGCCTCGACCAGCGCTTGCCACAGCTCGGCATTCTTGACGGGCTTGCGGGCGGCCGTGCGCCAGCCATTCTTGCGCCAGCCGTGAATCCACTTCGTGATGCCGTCGCGAACGTAGATGCTGTCGGTGACGAGGGTCACGCGGCACGGGCGGGTGAGCGCCTGCAACCCCTCGATCGCGGCCATTAATTCCATGCGGTTGTTGGTGCTGACCGGCTCGCCGCCCGACAATTCCTTTTCGCGCGCGCCCATGCGGATAAGCGTTCCCCAGCCGCCGGGCCCTGGATTGCCGCGGCACGCGCCGTCGGTCCACATTGCTACGCTCGGCAGTTCGCCCGACAAGTCGCTCACGTTAGGCGACGAGCTCGCGGGGCAGCTTGAAGGTCAGCCCCTCGGGGATATGCGCCAGTTCGCGCTCGGTGACGGTGAAGCGCTGGGCGAGCGCGTCGATCACTTCACGGACCAGCACCTCGGGCGCCGATGCGCCGGCGGTAAGGCCAAGCGTTCGCGGAGTGCCGAGCCACGCCCAGTCGATGTCGGTTGCTCGCTGGATCAGGCGCGCCGGCACGCCGAGCCGCTCGGCGACCTCGGCCAGTCGCAAGCTGTTCGAACTGTTGGGCGCGCCAATGACGAGGATTCGCTCGCACTGCGGCGCAATCTCCTTGACCGCAGCCTGGCGGTTCGAGGTGGCATAACAGATGTCCTCGCCGCGCGGCGCCTTGATCGTGGGAAAACGCGCCTGGAGGGCGGCGACGATCTCGGCGGTATCGTCGACCGACAGCGTCGTCTGGGTCAGGAACGACAGGTTGTTGCTGTCGGCGACGTCGAGCGCGGCGACATCGGCCATGGTCTCGACCAGCGTCATCGAGCCGACTGGCACTTGCCCGAACGTCCCGATCACCTCGGGGTGGCCGGCATGGCCGATGAACAGGATATGCCGCCCTGCTTCGATCAGCCGGGCCGCCTGGCCGTGGACCTTGCTCACGAGCGGGCAGGTCGCATCGAGATAGGCCAGCCCGCGTGCCTGCGCCGCGGCGGGAACCGATTTGGGAACGCCATGCGCCGAAAAGACCACCGGACGACCATCGGGGACATCGTCGAGTTCGTCGACGAAAACCGCGCCCTTGCCGGCAAGATCGTCGACGACGAACTTGTTGTGGACGATTTCGTGGCGGACGTAGACGGGCGCGCCATGCTGCTCGATCGCCAGTTCGACGATCTTGATCGCGCGGTCCACTCCAGCGCAGAAGCCGCGCGGGGCGGCGATGAGCAGGTCGAGCTGCGGGCGGTCGGCGGGGTAAGGGGTCATTGTGGGGGCGATGTAAGCGATTGCTTGCAGCCAGCCAAGGCGCTTCCTATGAACGCGGCTCCATCCCGCGGTCCTGCCGCGCGCCCGAAGGAACGCCCATCGTGAAGCTCCGCACTGCCGCCCTGTTCGTCCTGCTCGCGTCGTCGGCACTGACTGCGAGCTGTTCGCGCAAGGGTCAGATTGCCGATGGTGGCGTTTATGTGACCCGCTCGGCCTGTCCTCAGGTCGGCATCGTCGCCGGCGCGGGAGACGTCACGACCTTCGATCCGGTGGACAGCACTGATGCCCGGGCGATCGACGTGGTCGCGACGATGACCAATGTTCGCGCCTCGTGCACCGACGACGGGACGACGGTAACCTCGGTGGCGAGCTTCGACGTGGTGGCGACGCGTCGCGATCGCGCTGCCGCCCGGCAGGTCGTGCTGCCCACCTTCAACGTCGCGATGCAGGGCGGGGCGACCGTCATCGCCAAGCAGGTCAGTGCGGTCGCGATCGACTTCGCCGCCGGTTCGCAGCGCGGGCAGGGCCGCGGCCAGGCGACGGTGCGCGTGTCGAAGGCGGCGGCAACGCTCCCCGCT
>JALYIX010000278.1 GCA_030775565.1 Pseudomonadota bacterium
TTCAGCCAGAGCCTGGCGCAGGTTCGCCTCGTGATCGACGAGGAGCAGGGCACGACCCCGTTCGGGATCACGGTGATCGCCGGCAAGAAGCGCACCGTGCTGATCGCCGACACCGCGGTCAACGAGCGGCCGACCGAGCAGCAGCTGGCGGCGATGGCGATCCGCTCGGCGGCGTTCGCGCGGCGGATGGGGCAGGAACCGCGCGTCGCGTTCATCAGCTACACGACCTTCGGCAATCCGCCCGGACGCCACATCGCCGAGCTGCGCGACGCGGTGAAATTGCTCGACACGCTCCACACCGACTTCGAATATGAAGGCGAGATGGGGCCCGACCTCGCGATCAACCATGAGGCCCAGCTCAAATATTATCCGTTCAGCCGGCTGACCGGGCCGGCCAATATCCTGATCATGCCGGGGCTCCAGTCGGCCAACATCTCATCGAAGCTGCTGCGCGCGATGGGCGGCGAGAATATGCTCGGGCCCTATCTGATGGGGATGGCGTTGCCGGTCCAGATCGCGCCGATGACGGCGAGCTCGAACGACTTGGTGACGCTGGCGGTGCTGGCCGCGGGCGGGTCCGACGCGGTCAGACGCGCGCGCTAGAGCCGCTCGGCGGAACTGACCGCGTCGCTATCCCGCAGGCTGGCCAGCATTGCGTGGAGGTGGGCGAGGTCGTGGACTTCGACGTCGAGGTGGAAGGTGTGGAAGCTTCCGTCGCGGTGGACCAGGTTCAGATTGACGATGTTGGCGCCCTTGGCACCGAGCAGCCCGGCGACGGTGCCGAGCGCGCCGGGCACGTCGCGGACGATGACGGCGAGGCGAGCGGTGCCGCCGTCCGAGCCGTCGCCCCACGCAAGGTCGAGCCAGTCGGCATCGGTGCCGCTGGCGAGCGTGTCGCAACCGATGGCGTGAACCTCGATGCTTTCGTCCTCGCGCCTGAGGCCGACGATGCGATCGCCGGGAACGGGGTGGCAGCATGGGGCGAGCGTGTAGGCGACGCCGGCGGTGAGCCCCTTGATCGAAATGGCGGTGCGCTGGGCCGGCGGGCGGGGGGCGACGTCGCTTCCCGCGGCGCCCGGCATCAACGCCTCGATCAGCGCATTGTCGTCGATCCGCCGCTTGGCGATCGCGACCATCAGCGCGTCGGGGTCCTCGAGCTTGAACTTCTTGACGGCGCGGGCGAGCGCTTCCTTGGCGAGCGGCGCGGGCAGGCGTTCGACGATTTCTTCGTAGATCTTCCGGCCGAGCAGGACCGTTTCGTCGCGTTCCTTGTGGCGGACGAAGCGGCGAATGCCGGCGCGCGCCTTGCCCGTCGCGACGAAGCGCAGCCATGACGGCTGCGGGTGCTGGCCCTTTGAGACGAGGATTTCGACCTGATCGCCATTGTCGAGCAGGGTGCGCAACGGCACAACGCGGCTGTTGACCTTGGCGCCGACGGTCTGGTCGCCAAGATCGGTGTGGACGGCATAGGCGAAATCGACCGGGGTCGCGCCCTTGGGCAGCTGGATCAGCTCGCCCTTGGGGGTGAAGGCGAAGATGCGATCCTGGTACATCGCCATGCGGGTGTGCTCGAGCAGTTCCTCGGGACTTTCGGCATGGTCGAGGATTTCGACGAGGTCGTCGATCCACGGCACCTTGACCTCGGCGAGCGGCTTGCCCTCCTTGTAAGCCCAGTGCGCGGCGAGCCCGCGCTCGGCCTGGAGATGCATCTCGCGCGTCCGGATCTGGATCTCGATGCGCATCTTGCTGTCGTGGATGACCGAGGTGTGCAGGCTGCGGTAACCGTTGCGCTTGGGCGTCGAGATGAAGTCCTTGAAGCGCCCCGGCACCATCGGCCAGCGTTTGTGGATATGCCCCAGCGCGCGGTAGCAATCCTCGATTTCGGGCACGATCACGCGAAAGGCCATGACGTCGGACAATTGTTCGAAGCTGATGTGCCGCTCGGCCATCTTCTTCCAGATCGAGTAGGGGTGTTTTTCGCGCCCCATGACGTCGGCCTCGAGGCCATGGTCGGCGAGGTGGAGCTGGAGGCCGAGGCCGATCCGGCTGACGAGGTCGCCGCCGGCGGCGTGAAGTTGCTGGAGGCGACGCTGGATCGAGGCATAGGCATCGGGCTCGAGCTGCCTGAACGCGAGCGTCTGCATCTCGTTCATGATTTCGTACATGCCGATCCGCTCGGCGAGCGGAGCATAGATATCCATCGTCTCCTTGGCGATCCGGCGACGCTTGTCCTCCGACGGCACGTGATGGAGCGTGCGCATGTTGTGGAGGCGGTCGGCGAGCTTCACCAGCAGGACGCGGATGTCGTCGGAGAGCGCGAGGAGGAACTTGCGCAAATTCTCCGCCGCGCGCTCATTCTCCGATTGCGCCTCGATCTTGCTGAGCTTGGTCACCCCGTCGACCAGCCGCGCGACCGACGCGCCGAACAATCGCTCGACCTCCTCATGCGTCGCGACGGTGTCCTCGATCGTGTCGTGGAGGATGGCGGTGACGATCGTCTCGTCGTCGAGCTTCAAGTCGGTGAGGATGCCGGCGACTTCGATCGGGTGGCTGAAATAAGGATCGCCCGAGGCGCGCTTCTGGGTGCCATGGGCCTTCATCGAGAAGACGTAGGCGCGGTTCAGCAGTGCCTCGTCGGCGTCCGGGTCGTAGGCCTTGACCTTCTCGACGAGTTCATACTGGCGCAGCATGGCGCCAGTGTGGGGGCTGCGCCCCCCCTGTTGCAAGCGCGAAAGCCCCACGCCGGGACAGGGAGCCGGTCGGGCCGCTGTTCATCCGGGCCGGAATGTGTATCGTTACGCCAGAGGAGCCAAACAGAGCATGACCGATCGTGCCGCCGACATCGATGCGTTCAGGGCCGCTGCCCTGCGATGCCCACTGCCCCCCGCGATCGAATTGATCGGCGAGAAATGGGCGTTCCTGATCCTTCGCGGGGCGCTTAACGGGCTGGTCCATTTCGAGCACTTCCAGGCCGGTTTGGGGATCGCGCGCAACATCCTGTCGGACCGGCTCGGCAAGCTGGTCGCGGGCGGGATATTGGAACGCACGCCCGCGCCCGAAGATCGGCGCAAGATCGTCTATTCGCTGACCGCCAAGGGCGAGGCGCTGCTGCCGGTGGTGCTGGCGCTACGCCAATGGAGCGAGGATTGGGGGCACGGCAGGCAGGAACGGATCCTGGTCGACCGGCTGACCGACCAGCCGATCCGGCGGATCCGGGTGCTTGGGCAAGACGGGCGCGAGCTTGGCATACGCGACTTGAAATGGGTCGAGCTCAGGAAGCCGATCGCGACTCGGGTGCGCGAGACGGCGAGCGCCTGACGAACGAGAAAGGCGGCACCTTGCGGCACCGCCTCTCGTTCATTCACGACGGCTGAGGCTTACTCGTAGTCGCCGCCTGACGGGCTCGGACGCGGCGGGGCGGCGGCGGTGAGGCGCAGCGCTTCGGCCGAATCGGCGAGGCTCGCCAGCTCGTCGGTCTCGTCCTCCTCGTCGATCCGCACGCGCTGCAGGCTCGACACGATCGCTTCCTCGAGATGCTTCGGCTTGACCGTCGATTCGGCGATCTCGCGCAGCGCCACGACCGGATTCTTGTCGCGGTCACGGTCGATGGTGAGGTCGGCCCCGCCCGAAATCTGGCGCGCGCGCTGGGCAGCGGCCAAGACCAGGTCGAAACGGTTGGGGATCTTGTCGACGCAATCTTCGACGGTAACGCGCGCCATGGGGGTTCGCCTTAGCAATAGGGGGACGGCAGGGCCGGGAAGGCGTTCGACCTAGGGACGAGGGTGGCAAAAGTCAACGCGAAGGGCCACCGCTTGCCTTGCCGCCAAGTGGACGCCACAGCGGGCAGGTGCCCCTCCCCGCCCCCAAAGATTGCAGCCTGACTGTCGACGGCAACCGGCTGACCCTGCTCACCGAGGGGCCGGCGCGGCTCGAGGCGTTGCTGGCACTGATTGACGAGGCCGAAACGAGCCTGCGTGTCCTCTATTACATCTTCATGGGCGACGAAGCAGGCGAGCGCGTTCGTGAGGCATTGCTCCGCGCGGTCGACCGGGGGGTGGCGGTGTCGCTGCTGATCGACGGCTTCGGATCGAGCAAGACGCCCGATACCTATTTCAAGGAGCTTCACGAAAAGGGCGCGCGCTTCTGCCGCTTCAACCCGAGCTATGGCCGGCGCTACCTGCTGCGCAACCATCAGAAGCTGGCGCTCGCCGACGACAAGGTCGTGCTGATCGGCGGGTTCAACGTCGAGAAGGATTATTTCGGAACCGCCGAGGATGGCGCGTGGCGCGATATCGGGCTGATCGTCGAGGGGCCGGCGGCCGAGCGGCTGGGAAATTATTTCGATGCGTTGATGGGCTGGGCGCTGCACAAGGGTGCGCGGATGAAGGCGCTGCGCGCGGTGGTGCGGCATTTTTCCGAGCATGACGGCAAGCTGCAATGGCAGTTCGGCGGGCCGATGCAGCGCAAGTCGCCGTGGGCGCTGTCGACCGTCCAGGACCTCGCCAGGGCGCAGAGCCTGGAAATGATCGCGGCCTATTTCGCGCCGATGACGAGCATGCTCGTGCGAATCGCGCGGGTGGCGAGCACCGGCGGGCGGGTGCGGGTGATCACCGCGTCGAAGTCGGACAATCGCGCGACGATCGACGCGGCGCGCTACACCTACAGGAAACTGCTGCGGCGCAAGGTCGAGATGTTCGAATATCTGCCGACCAAGCTCCATTCCAAGCTGCTGATCATGGACGATGTCGTCCACGTCGGCTCGTCCAACTTCGACATCCGCTCGCTCTATCTCAACATGGAGATGATGCTGCGCGTCGACGACCCCAAGTTCGCGATGATGATGCGCGGCTATTTCGAGCATGAGATCGGGGACAGCGAGGAAATTACGGCGCGGTTGCACAAGGCCCGCGGGACGCTGTGGGAGCGGATCCGCTGGCGGGTCGGGTTCTTCTTAGTGAACTCGCTCGATTTTACCGTGACGCGGCGATTGGCGAGGCGCGAGCGCTAGGCGGCAGCGGCCTCTTCGCGCCACGCCCAGAACAGCGTTGCCGGGGGCACGTTCCACCATTCGAACCCGCGGTCGAGCCGCTCGAAATGCGGGGCGATGAAGTCGCGCACCTTGGGGCTGAACTGGTAGACGAGGAAGGCGCCGCCGGTGCGGATCACCCGGCCCGTCGCGGCGCCGATGGCATCGCCAACGCCCGGGGGAAGCGTCGAGAAGGGCAAGCCGGATACGATGAAATCGGCTTTCTCGAAACCATGCGCGGTAATGATCTTCTCGACGTCGGCGGCCGAGCCGGTGACCGCGATCAGCCGCTCGTCGTCGATGTCGGCCTTCAGATAGGCGGTGAAGTCGGCGTTGGTGTCGATCGTGATGAGCGTCGCGTCGGGGCCTAGCCGGTCGAGGATCGGGCGGGTGAAGGTGCCGACGCCCGGGCCATATTCGACGAACAATCGGGTGTTCGCCCAGTCGACCGGACCGAGCATCTTGTCGATCAGCCGATCGCTCGACGGGATGATCGAGCCGACCATCACCGGATGTTTCAGGAATTCCTTGAGGAACTGGAGCTTGGGGCTGGCCAGCCGTTTGCGCGCGAAGCGTCGCGGACCTTTTAGCGCTCGGGCGGTCGACAGATTCATGAAAGCTCCAACGGAATGGCGGCTTCGTTCGCAAATGCCGCGCCTATTGGCAAGTTCCAACGCCCCGCCTTTCACTTCGCTCCGTCGCGGCCTAGGGGCGGTTCATGCCCGGCACGTCGATGTTGACCCGTAGCAAGACCGCCCGTCGCGGCGGGCAGCGCAGTCCGATTGGCACCACGGCGCTGACCAATCTCCAGTTCCTGCTGCTGTTCGCGGCGATGCTGGTCGCGGCAGCGGGCAATACCGCGCTGCAGTCGGTCATGCCGGCGATGGGCCGCGAAATCGGCATCGGCGATTTCTGGGTGGCGGTAGCCTACACCTCATCCGCCATATTGTGGGTATTGTTCGCCGGCTTTTGGGCCGAAAAAAGCGACCGCCACGGGCGCAAGCGGCTGATGATGCTCGGCGTCGGCGGGTTCGTCGCGTCGATGCTGCTGTGCGGTCTCGTGCTTCGCGCCGGGCTGTCACGGGCCTTGCCGGGGGTGACCACCTTCATCCTGTTCGCGGTCGCTCGGTCGATCTACGGGACGCTCGGCTGCGCGACGCCAAGCGCCACTCAGGCCTATCTCGCCTCGCGCACCCGGCGGTCGGGACGAGTCGCGGCGCTGTCGTCGCTGTCCTCGTCGTTCGGGCTCGGGACGATTCTCGGCCCGGCGATGGCCCCGCTGTTCGTGCTCCCGTTCGTGGGCTTGCCGGGACCGCTGTTCGCCTTCGCGCTGATTGCGCTTTGTGTGTTCGCCGCGATCTGGCGCTGGCTGCCCGACGATAGCCGAGACCTCGTGCGCGAGGGGCGCGGCGCGGCAATGTCCTATCCGTCGCTCGCGACGCCGACGACGGGGGCGAGCGTGGTCGCCGCAACCTCGCAGCAGGCCGCCCGGACCAAGTGGCGTGATCCGCGGATCCGGCAGTGGATCGTTGCCGGCGTCGTGTCGGGTCACGCGCAGGCGGCGACGCTGACCGCGCTCGGCTTCTACGTCATCGACCGGCTGCACTTGCCGCCGAGCGGGTCGGAGATGCCGATCTCGATCGTGATGATGGCCGGCGCGTCGGCGACGCTGGCGGCACAATGGGGCGTGATCCCGCGGCTCGGGCTAAATGCCCGGACGATGATCATCTCAGGCGCGTTGATCGCCGCTGCGGGGTGCATCGCGCTCGTCGTCGCGCAGAATTTGTACGGGCTGGTCATCGGCTTCGCGCTGTCGAGCCTCGGCTTCGGCTTCACCCGCCCGGGATTCACCGGCGGCGCGAGCCTCGCCGTGCCGATGGCCGAACAGGGCGGGGTCGCCGGCGCGATCACCGCCGCCAACGGCATTGCCTATGTCGCCGCGCCGTCGATCGGAATGGCGCTTTACGGTCTCGAGCCCGGCCTGCCGTTCGCGGCGGCGGCGGTCATGCTGATCGGACTTGCCATCTGGGGCAGAAGTTCGCTTACCGTCTAATCGCCTGAGCCGTCCTTGGTCCCGCGCGAACGCATCGTGCCGGGGAGGACGAAACCGATCCCGCCGAGCGGCTTGACCGCGTCGGACTTGAGCGTGTCCTGGATCTGTTCGTAATCGGCGAGCATCTCGTCGGTCACGGAGGCCCGGGTCTCCTTCAGCGCCTCGTCGAAATCGGCCATCGTCACCTCGGCCGAATCGAGCCCGCGACGAAGCGCCACGAGACCAGCGCGGCGCGACAGATCCTCAAGGTCGGCGCCGGTGAAGCGCTCCGTCCGCTCGGCGAGCGATTCGAGGTCGACGTCCTTGGCGATCGGCATCCCCTGGGTGTGGATCGCGAGGATGCGGCGGCGGCCGGCGACATCGGGTACACCGACGTAGATCAGCTCGTCGAAGCGGCCGGGGCGGAGCAGCGCGGGATCGATCAGGTTCGGCCGGTTGGTCGCGCCGATAACGACGACATTATTCAATTCTTCGAGCCCGTCCATTTCGGCGAGGATGGTGTTGACGACGCGCTCGGTGACCTGCGGCTCGCCCATTCCGGCGCCGCGCGCGGGGACGAGGCTGTCGAGTTCGTCGATGAAAATGACCGTCGGCGCGACCTGGCGGGCGCGGGCGAACAGCCGGGCGATCTGCTGCTCGCTCTCGCCATACCATTTGGACAGGAGGTCGGAGGACTTGACCGAGATGAAATTGGCCTGGCTTTCGCGCGCGGTGGCCTTGGCGAGCAAGGTCTTGCCGGTGCCGGGCGGGCCATAGAGCAGGAACCCCTTCGCCGGGCGAATGCCGAGCCGCTTGAACGCCTCGGGGTGCTTCAAGGGGAGTTCGACCCCTTCCTTGAGCTTGTCGCGAGACGCATCGAGCCCGCCGACATCGTCCCAGCGCAGCGTCGGCACCTGGACCATCACCTCGCGCATCGCCGAGGGCGAGACGCGCTTCAGGGCATTCTCGAAATCATCGGTGTCGACCGATAGCGAGTCGAGGATTTCGGGCGGGATCGTCGCCTCCTCGAGGTTGATCCGCGGGAGGATGCGGCGGACGGCCTCGAGAGCGGCCTCGCGGACGAGCGCGGCGAGGTCGGCACCGACGAAACCGTAGGTGCGACGTGACAGGTCGTCGAGGTCGATGCCGTCGGCAAGCGGCATGCCACGCGTGTGGATGCCGAGGATTTCGCGGCGGCCTGCTTCGTCGGGTACGCCGACGACGATTTCGCGGTCGAAGCGGCCGGGACGACGGAGCGCTTCGTCGATCGCCTCGGGGCGGTTGGTGGCGGCGATGACGACCAGGTTCTGGCGCGCCTCGATCCCGTCCATCAGGGTCAGCAATTGCGCGACCAGGCGCTTCTCGGCCTCGCCCGACACTTGCCCGCGCTTGGGCGCAATCGAGTCGATCTCGTCGATGAAGATGATCGAGGGGGCGGACTTGGCCGCTTCCTCGAACACCTCGCGCAGGCGCTTTTCGGACTCGCCATAGGCCGAGCCCATGATTTCGGGGCCGTTGATGATGAAGAAGCGCGCCTCGCTTTCGTTGGCGACGGCGCGGGCGAGGCGAGTCTTGCCGGTGCCGGGCGGGCCGTGAAGCAGGACCCCCTTGGGCGGATCGACGCCGAGGCGCTGGAACAGTTCGGGGTGACGCAAGGGCAACTCGACCATTTCGCGCAGGGCATCGATGGTGGATTTCATCCCGCCGAGGTCGTCATAGGTGACGTCGGCGCGGCGCTCGCCGTCCTTCTTGGTGAATTCGGGGAGCAGTTCGACCACCGTCGAGGCGTCGATGTGGACGATCCCGCGCGGCGCGGTCGAAACCACCCGCAGGCGGACTTCCTGGAGCGCGAAGGCGGGGGCGTTGAGCAGCTGGCGGACATGCTCGGGCATGTCGGCGTTGACGCGCTGGTGGCCGGCGGTGGCGACGGTGTCGCCCTCGGTCAGCGGACGACCCTCGAAGCTGCGCTTCAAGGCTTCGGCCGATCCGGTCAGCCGGACCTGCTCGGCGGCGGGTGCGAAGACGACGCGCGTGGCGACCTTCGATTCGACCTTGCGCACTTCGACATAGTCGCCCGAACCGACCTCGGCATTGGCGCGCTGGAGCCCGTCGATGCGGATAATCTCGAGCCCGTCGTCGTCGCCATAGGGACCGATCGCGCGCGCCGCGGTCGAGCGCTTGCCGACGATCTCGATGACGTCGCCCTCGCCCAGCCCCAATTGCTGCATCCACTTGGCCGGAAGCCGCGCGATGCCGCGCCCGCTGTCGGCGGGCGGCAGGTTCGCCACCTGCAGGCGGCGCGCCTGCGTGTCGACGTCGGCCATGATCTTCTCCACTCCTGAGGGACAGTGCGCGGGCAGTGGAACGTTGCCGGCGCCGGTTGGGTCCAATGTAGGGCGGCGCGGCAACGCGTAAAGAGGCGGAGCCGGACGGGAGTTCAGCCGTTGGCAAGGCGAACCGCTTAAAGGCCATGCGATGAAAACGCTCCTCCTCTTCGCCGCCGCCCTGCTGTCCGCCACCCCGGCGCTTGCCGCCGCGCCGATCGAGGGGAGCTGGCGCAACCCGTCGGGCAGCGTGACGGTGCGCATCGGACCCTGCGGCGAGACGCTGTGCGGACGAGTGGTCGCCGCCTCGCCGCGGGCGCGTGCCGAGGCCGCCGATGCCGGGACCGAGCGCCTCGTCGGCACCGAGCTGATGAGCGGGCTCGAAGCCGTTGGCCCAGGGGCGTGGCGGGCCGATATCTTCGTGCCCGACAAGAATATCCGGGCCGAGGGCGAGCTTCACCTGACCGGGCCGCGGACGATGGATGTCCAGGGCTGTGCGA
>JALYIX010000279.1 GCA_030775565.1 Pseudomonadota bacterium
GGGTGGAGGGGGCGACGGTGATCCAGCTTGGGGAGCTCATCATGATCTTGGATCTTCATCGGCAGGGACTGAGCGTCTCGGCGATCGCGCGTCGGGTCGGCATCGATCGCAAGACGGTGCGCAAATACATCGAGCGCGGCCTGGAGCCGCCGAGCTATGGTCCGCGCAAGCCGCGAGCGCGGCGGCTTGAACCCTTCGAGGCGTATCTGCGGCAGCGGGTCGTCGCCTATCCAGGTCTCACCGCCAGCCGGCTGCTGCGCGAGATCCGCGAGCACGGCTATGGCGGCGGCTACAGCGCAGTGACCGATTTCCTGCGCGAGGTACGTCCGTCACCGACGGCCCCCTTCGAGGTGCGTTTCGAGACCCCGCCGGGCGAGCAGGCTCAGGTCGACTTCGCCCATTTCGAGGTGATCTATGCCGACGAGCCCGAAGCGGTGCGGAAAGTCTGGTTGTTCTCGTTGGTGCTCGGTTACAGCCGGCTGATCTGGGCGCGCTTTGTCGCCCACCAGGACCTGCAGACCGTACTGCGCTGCCACATGGCCGCCTTCGGCTCCTTGGGCGGGGTGCCGCGCGAGATCCTTTACGACCGGATGAAGACCGCAGTGATCGGCGAGGACGACCAGGCTCATATCGTCTACAACCGTGCGCTGATCGACTTCGCCAGGCATTATGGCTTTCACCCAAAGGCCTGCCGCCCCTATCGCGCCAAGACCAAGGGCAAGGTGGAGCGGCCGTTCCGCTATATCCGCGAGGACTTCTACCTCGCCCGTTCGTTCCGCAATCTCGACGACCTGAACGCTCAGCTCGCTCATTGGCTCGGCACCGTGGCCAACCCGCGCGTGCATGCGACGACCCGGCGCGTCGTTAACGAGGCCTTTGCCGAAGAGAAGCTTGTGCTCCAGCCGTTGCCGTTGGTGCCGTTCCGCGCCGTGCTCAAGCTCGAACGGCGGGTCTCGCATGAGGGCATGGTAAGCGTTGGTGGTAATTTCTACAGCGTGCCCGACGCCACCCGCAAACGCGTCGTCGAGGTGCACAGCCTGGCCGACGAGATCCGCGTCTTCGAGGCGGATCGGCTGATCGCGGTCCATCCCGTGCTCGAAGGGCGCCACCAGCGGCGCCTGGCTCCCGGGCACCGCAAGATGCCGACCCAGCGGGCGACGGCGGAGGGCGCGGAGATCCCGATCGGCCGCGCCGGTGATGTCGTGGCGCGCCGCTCGCTCGACTTCTACGATGCGGTCGCCCGACGCCTCGCCGCGGAAAGCCGCCAGCCATGATGGCCCTGGGCGAAGGCCTACCCGTGCTGGAGCGCATCCGGCGCACCCTGATCGCGCTGCGAATGCCGCGAGCCCTGGAAGTGCTCGATCACGCCGTGCACCAGCTCGAGCGCGGCGAAGCCAGCGCCCTCGAGCTGATCGACACGCTGCTCGCCGAGGAGCTGAGCGTGCGCGAGACCAGCCGCATCAAAACGGCGCTGCGCATGGGGCGCCTGGCGACGATCAAGACCCTCGCCGGGTTCGACTTCTCATTCCAGCCCTCGCTCGATCGCGAGCGCATTCTTGCCCTCGCCGAGCTCCAGTTCGTCGAGCGCCGCGAGGTCGTCCACTTCCTCGGTCCGCCCGGCACCGGCAAATCGCATCTCGCCACCGCGCTCGGCGTCGAAGCGGTCAAAGCCGGGCGCAGCGTCTACTTCACTACCCTCGCTGACATTGTCGGCGCCCTCGCCAAGGCCGAGCGCGAGGGCCAGCTCAGAGAGCGCATCCGCTGGTTCTGCCGATCCGCGCTCCTCATCGTCGACGAGATCGGCTACCTGCCAGTCGTCCACGGCGGCGGCAACCTATTCTTTCAGCTCGTCAACGCCCGCTACGAGAAGGGCGCGATGATCCTCACCTCCAACCGCGGGTTTGCCGAGTGGGGCGAGGTCTTCGGCGATCCCGTCGTCGCCACCGCGCTACTCGATCGGCTGCTCCATCACGCCGTCGTCGTTCAAATCGAAGGCTCCAGCTACCGGTTGCGTCAGCACGCCGATCTGATGCCCGAGCACCTGCGCTCCAAGGCGCCGATCAGCTCGCCATTCCCGGCAGCCGTCGCGCGCCGCCGCGGCCGACCACCAAAATTACAGCCGTT
>JALYIX010000280.1 GCA_030775565.1 Pseudomonadota bacterium
AACGCAGCGTCCGCCTTGCGCAAGCGACCGCAATGGTCCGCGACCTGGTCGACACGCCGGCGTCCGACATGGGTCCCGCCGACCTCGAGGAGGCCGTGCGCGCGCTTGCCGGGGCCCACGGCGCGACCGTCACCACGACCCTCGGCGATGCCCTCGAGCAGGGCTATCCGATGATCGCAGCGGTCGGTCGCGGCGCCGAACGCAGCCGCGCCCCGCGCCTCATAGAATTGACGTGGGGCCGCGATGACGCCCCCCGCGTCGCCATCGTCGGCAAGGGTGTCTGCTTCGATTCGGGCGGGCTCGACATCAAGCCGGCGAGCGGCATGCGGCTGATGAAAAAGGACATGGGCGGCGCCGCCCACGCCCTTGCGCTGGCCGGCCTCGTCATGGCCGAACGCCTCCCGCTGCGCCTCCATCTGCTTATCCCGGCGGTCGAGAACAGCGTCTCCGCCACCGCCTTCCGCCCCGGCGACATTCTCGCCAGCCGCGCCGGCAAAAGCGTCGAGATCGACAATACCGACGCCGAAGGCCGCCTCGTGCTGGGCGATGCACTGGCGCGCGCGGTGGAGGAGGAGCCCGAGCTCATCCTCGACTTTGCGACCCTCACCGGCGCCGCGCGGGTCGCGCTCGGCCCCGACCTGCCGGCGACCTTCATCAACGACGAACCCACGGCTGCCCAACTGCTTGCGGCAGCCCACGAACACGCGGACCCGATCTGGCGCATGCCGTTGTGGGATGGCTATGACGAGATGCTGAAGTCCGACCTCGCCGACCTCGCCAACGCCGCCGATTCGCCGTTTGCCGGCGCGATCACCGCCGCCCTGTTCCTCCGGCGCTTCGTCCCCGAAGGCACCCCGTGGGCGCATTTCGATACCTTCGCCTGGCGCCCGGCAGCGCGACCGGGTCGGCCCAAGGGGGGCGAAGCGATGGGCCTGCGCGCCGCCTTCGCCCTGCTCGCGGCACGTTTCGGCGAGCGTCGCTGAGGCGGCGAACAATGTTTTTCGTCGTCTCCTCGACACGCAGACGCAACATTTCGCGCTTCCTTCCGTTACTTGCTGCACGACGTGTCGCCAGGAGAATCGGGACCAATGGGCGAAAATGCTCTGACGGGCTGGATGCGCGCGCTGATCGGCTATGTCCGATCGGGCGACCCCGACCTTACCAATCGGCAGATGGCCTTGCTGATGCTGGTCTACCTGACCCCCGGTCCGCACACCGTTCGCGGGCTCGCCCGGGTGCTCGGCGTGTCCAAGCCGGTCGTCACGCGCGCCTTGAACACGCTGGGTACGCTGGGCTATCTGCGCCGCGAGCGGGACCAGGACGACCGCCGCAATGTGTTCGTGGTCAGAACGTCCAACGGGGCAGATTTTCTTGAAGGCTTCAAACGGCTCCTCCGGGTCGACGGCGAGCAGCGGCCCGGCAACGGCGCCGAGCGCGGGTCGCACAAGCAACCCGCCTTCGCCTCGGGCTGAGGCGATCCCGGCCGGCGGCTTCGCGCTCGCGGGGCCGTCCGCCCTGCCCGACCCCGCGACCAGCGCCTATCGGAAGGACCTTGCCGACATCGCGCTCGCCGGACGCGTCATCGCCTCGCATTATGCCGAGCCCCTGCCCCGCCACCTCGCCGAGGACGCGCCGCTGTTCGCCCGCCCTGCCGAGGACGAAGTCCCGCTGGCGATGCTCCGCGCCGGCGACCTGCTCGAGATGCTCGATTGCTCGCGCGGCTGGGCGTGGGGCTATGCCGGGGACGGCCAGCGGGTCGGCTATGTCCGGGCGAGCGCGCTCAAGCCCTGAGGCCCCCGGCCCCGCCGTCGTCCACGCCGCGCGCCCCCGTGAGGGCGCGTTCATCCACAGATTTCGCGCTTCCCCCGGCCCGCCCGATGTTCCCGTTCCGTTCGCGATGGGATAGGGGTGCGCGCATGTCGACCAAGCATGTCCGCACCACCGCCGACCTCGTCCGCTTCGGCGCCAGCGCCCGGATCGAGTGCCAGGGATGCCACGCCGCGCGAACGATGCGCGGGATCGAGCTCGCCAGCGCCTGCGGCTCGATCCCCCTCGCCGCCGCCGAAGCCCGCCTGCGCTGCGCGCGGTGCGGGGCGAAGGGGGCGAGGATTGTGGTGTTGCCGCCGGTTTGAGGCGAGGGGTCCGTCACCTAATTTGGGCACTGCTTACTTTACTCACCAGCCTCACGGCTTGAGCAGCCTGGCTAGGCAACGAAGCCATCCATTCAGGCTATTCGCTATTGGTGCCCGAGTCCGAAAGTCTTGGCTGAAACCTAACCGTGATTTCGCCCTTATCATCACTCTTATAAATTACCTGGAACAGCGTTGCGACTGCCTCAAGCCAGTCGGCTTGTTCGGACTTACCCCACTGCGTTTTGGGCGCTGGAAGTTCGTCCAGCATGCCTAGGATCGAGCGATGAAGTCCACTTGCTGGCTGAGGCGATAGCGAGGAAGCCAACTCTGGCTCACCCAAGACCGGCGCCCCAAGGACCATGTCGGACGAGACCAGACTATGCACCATGCTGCTGCCGCCAAAGGGCTCCACAAGGCGATCTTCATTTCCATTGGGGAAAAAGCCAGCTGCTCGGGCGGACTTATCAAAAGCAGAGCGCGCCCGCTCCTTCTGTTTCGGACTAACACCGAAGTTCACGAACGCGGCTTCTAGGCCGTGTGGACGAGGCGGGAGTTGCTTACCCCTAAACTCATCAAGGG
>JALYIX010000281.1 GCA_030775565.1 Pseudomonadota bacterium
CGAATTGCAGCAAACCAATGAACAGTTGGAGCAAAAGGCGCAGCAGCTGGCAGATCGCAACGTCGAAGTTGAAGCCAAGAACCAGGAGATTGAACAGGCTCGCCGCGCGGTCGAAGAAAAGGCGACCGAATTGGCCTTGACGTCCAAATACAAGTCGGAATTTCTCGCCAACATGTCGCACGAGCTGCGCACGCCATTGAATTCGCTGCTGATCCTGTCGAAGCTGCTGGCCGACAACCCGCAGGGCAATCTCAACGACAAGCAGGTCGAATTCGCGCGCACGATCAACGGCGCTGGCTCCGATCTCCTCAGCCTGATCAACGACATCCTCGACCTCTCGAAGATCGAATCGGGCACCGTTACGATCGAGGTCGGCGACATGCCGATGGTGGCGCTTCGCCAGCACATGGAACGCACCTTCCGCCAGCTCGCCGCCGACAAGGGTCTCGCTTTCAACGTCGAGTTCGGCGAGGACTTGCCCGGGGCAATCCGCACCGACGAAAAGCGGCTCCAGCAGATCGTGCTCAACCTCCTCTCCAACGCGTTCAAGTTCACCGCGCGCGGCGGGGTCACCCTCGCGGTCGATGTCGCGACGAGCGGGTGGAGCAAGAATCATCCGGTCCTGCGCAGCGGCAGCCCGGCCGTGGCGATCGCGGTCACCGACACCGGCATCGGCATTCCCTCCGACAAGCAGAAGCTGATCTTCGAGGCGTTCCAGCAGGCCGACGGCACGACCAGCCGCAAGTACGGTGGCACCGGCCTCGGCCTGTCGATCAGCCGCGAGATCGCGCGCCTGCTCGGCGGCGAACTCCAGGTCCATTCGAACCCCGGCGAGGGATCGACCTTCACCTTGTTCGTGCCGACGGAGGCCGCCCCCGTCGCCGCCACCGGCAGCGGGACCAGCGCGCGCTACGACAATTCGGGGTCGATGGTCCCGACCGCGCTGCCCAGCCCGTTCGAGATCAGCGACGACCGAGACGCACTCGGCGACGCACCGTTCGTGATGATCGTCGAGGACGACCCGACCTTCGCCGCCATCCTGCTCGATATCGCGCGCAAGGCGGGGCTCAAGGGGGTGGTCTCGACCGCCGGCGCGGGCACGCTCGCGCTCGCGCGCAAATTGCAGCCCCAGGCGCTGACGCTCGACCTTGGCCTTTCCGACATCGACGGCTTCGTCCTGCTCGACCTGCTCAAGCACGACCCATTGACCGCGCACATCCCGATCCATGTCATTTCGGGCGCCGATCAGTGCGCCTCGGCGGTCAAGCTGGGGGCGGTCGGGGTCACTGCGAAACCGGCCGACGACATGGCGCTCGAGAAGGTCTTCAAGAGTCTCGCCGACACGGCGCGCAAGCCCGCGCCGCGCAAGAAACGCACCCCGGAGCCCGTCCAGGCCGCGCCGATGAAGCCCGTCCCCGAGCTCGAGGGTACCAGGATGCTGATCGTCGACGACGATATCCGCAACATCTACTCGCTGACCTCGGTGCTCGAGGCGCACAAGGTCGAAGTGCTCCACGCCGAGCGCGGCAAGGACGGCATATTGATCCTCGAGCAAACCCCCGACGTCGACGTCGCGCTGATCGACATCATGATGCCCGACATGGACGGCTACGAGACGATGCGCCACATCCGCGCCAACCCCAATTTGCGTGACCTCCCGCTGATTTCGGTCACCGCCAAGGCGATGAAGGGCGACCGGCAGAAATGCCTCGATGCCGGCGCGTCTGACTATATCGCCAAGCCGGTCGACATCGACCTGTTGCTCGCGCTGCTTCGCGTATGGGTCGCGCGCGGCCGCGCCGATCGCCAGACGGTTTAGGTCGAGGCGGCCGAATAGTGAACGTGCCGACGGCCATCGACCAGTCGGGTGAACACCTGCCCTTCGTGCCCGACCAAGAGCCCGCCGAGCGCCCGCGCGTGCTCGTCGTCGACGACGACGAGCGCAACCTGCTGGCGATCGAGAATGTCCTCGAGGATGTCGGCGACGTCGTCGTCGCGCGCTCGGGCGAGGAGGCGCTGCGGCATCTGCTCAAGGGCGAATTCGCGGTCATCCTGCTTGATGTCTACATGCCGCAGATGGACGGCTATGAATGCGCCCAGATCATCCGCACCCGCGAGCAGACCAAGCGCATCCCGATCGTCTTCCTGTCGGCGGTCAACAAGGAGGCCGAGCATCTGCTCAAGGGCTATGCGATGGGCGCGGTCGACTATGTCTTCAAGCCGGTCGACCCGATCGTCCTGCGCTCGAAGGTCGCCGTGTTCGTCGACCTGTTCGCCAAGAGCAAGGAGATCGAACGCAAGGCGCTTGCCGAACAGGCGCTGCTCGACGAAAATTTGCGTGCCAACGAGGAGCGGCTGCGCGCGGTCGAGGCGCTGCGCCTGGCCGAAACGCAATTGGTCCAGGCGCAGAAGATGGACGCGATCGGCAAGCTGACCGGCGGCATCGCGCATGATTTCAACAATCTCCTCGCCGCGGTAATCGGCGGGCTCGGCCTGCTCGAACGGCGCGGCGGGCTCGCCGATGAACAGCTCAAGATCGTCACCATGACCCGGCGCGCGGCCGAACAGGGCAGCGACCTCGTCCGCCGCCTGCTCGCCTTCGCGCGGCGCCAGCAGCTCGAGCCCGGGACGATCGAGATCGGCGCACTGGCCGGCACCGTCAGCGACCTGTTGGCGCACACGCTGGGCGGGCGGGTGGAACTCGACTGGAACCTCGCCGGGGACCTGTGGCCGGCGTGGGCCGACCAGGCGCAGCTCGAGCTCGCCTTGCTCAACCTCATCATCAACGCCCGCGACGCGATGCCCGACGGCGGCACGATCCGGATGAGCGCCTGCAATCGCGTGCTCGACCACGAAGAACATGGCCTTAGCGCGGGCGACTTCGTCGTGATCGCGGTAACCGACACCGGCTGCGGCATTTCGCCCGATCATCTCGAACAGGTGCTCGAGCCCTTCTTCACGACCAAGGAAGTCGGCAAGGGCACCGGGCTCGGCCTGTCGATGGTCTATGGCTTCGCGCAGCAGTCAGGGGGCGCCTTCCGCCTGGCGAGCGAGGTCGGCGAGGGCACGACCGCGGAAATCTGGCTGCCCAAGTCGACGTCGATCGAGCAACTCGCCGCCCAGCCCAGCGAGGAACTGGCCGAGACGCCAGCGCTCGATATCCTCCTCGTCGACGATCATCCCGACGTCCGCCGCACCACCGCGGCGATGCTCGAGGAACTCGGACACCGCGTCACGGAGGCGCAGGGCGGGCATGACGCGCTGGCCTTGCTCGACGTCGCCGACCGGCCGTGCGACCTCATCGTCACCGACTATGCCATGCCGCGGCTGTCGGGCACCGACCTGCTCCGGGAGGCCCGGACGCGCCGCGCCGGCGTGCCCGCGCTGATCATCACCGGCTATGCCGACGCCGACGCGATCGGCGAGCGGCCCGACGATGTCGGGATCCTCGCCAAGCCGTTCACCCTCGAAGGCCTGTCGCGCGCCGTGGCAAGCGCCGCCTGCCCACGCAAATCGCGCCCGAAACAGGCGGCGGCGGGCTAGGCCTTCATCCGCTGGGCGTGCCAGTCGACATGATCGGCCATGAAGGTCGAGATGAAATAATAGCTGTGGTCGTAGCCCGGCTGGCGGCGGAGGGTCAGCGGGATGCCGGCGTCGGCACAGGCCTGTTCGAGTAGCTCGGGGCGGAGTTCCTTTTCGAAGAAGGGGTCGGCCTCGCCGATGTCGACAAGCAGTTCGTCGACCCGCTTGCCATCCTCGACCAGCGCTACCGCATCGTGCGCGCGCCACTTCGCCCGATCATCACCGAGATAGCCGGCAAGCGCCTTTTCTCCCCACGGCACCTGCCCCGGCGCGACGATCGGCGCGAACGCCGACACGCTCCTGAACCGCCCGGGATGGCGCAGCGCGACGGTCAGCGCGCCATGCCCGCCCATCGAATGCCCGCTGATCCCCTGCCGCCCCATGTCGACCGGGAACGCCGCCGCGACCAGCGCGGGCAGTTCCTCGGTGACGTAGGACCACATTCTGTAGTGCCGATCGAACGGCGCCTGCCTCGCATCGACATAGAAGCCCGCGCCGAGCCCAAAGTCCCACGCGGCCTCGCGGTCGTCGGGCACACCTTCCCCGCGCGGACTGGTATCCGGCGCGATGAAGGCGATCCCGGCCTTGGCGCAGGCCGCGCGAAACTCGCC
>JALYIX010000282.1 GCA_030775565.1 Pseudomonadota bacterium
TGGCTGCCCTTGACCCGCAGAACCGGGCCGCCGTAGCCAAGCCGTAGCGGCCGGGCGTAGTGCGCGAGGCGGGTCGCGGCGATCCGCCCGACCTGGCCCGTCATGTCCGAGCGCAATGCTAGCGTCCGCTGCGACACCGGGTCGACGAAGCGCAGCAGCTCCTGCCGCGAAGCGCCGCCGAGGCGTCCGGCGAGGCCTTCCTCATACTCGATCAGCGGCGGCTGAACGCGCTCGTAGCCGTGCGCCGCGACGTGGTCGAGCAGCCCGCGCAGGAGGGTGGCAGCAGCCTCAGCCTGCGGCGGCAGGCGATCACGAAGACCTTCGGGGAGAAGGCCGGCGGCGATGTCGGTGGTCATGCGTCACCCAAAGTTCAACGCCCTGACCTGCTTGACCCCCGGCAACCGGCAGATCGCCGCGAGCAGCGGGTCGGGGATGCGCTCGTCGACCGACAGCAGCAGCACCGCCTCCGCGCCCGCATCACGCCGCCCCAAGTGGAACGTGCCGATGTTGACGCCACCTTCGCCGAGCGTCGAGCCGAGGCGTCCGATGAAGCCGGGCTTGTCCTCGTTAACGATGAACAGCATCGGGCCGTGCAGGTCGGCCTCGACCTTGATGCCGATGATCTCGACGAGCCGCGGCGACCGGTTGCCGAATAATGTCCCCGCGACCGAACGCTCGCCCTGCGGCGTCCGCACCGTGACGCGGACCAGCGTGTGGTAATCGGTATCGCGCTCGTGGCGCACTTCGGACACCGCGATGTCGCGTTCGCGCGCGAGATAGGGCGCGTTGACCATGTTGACCGTGTCCGAATAGGGCTTCATCAGCCCGGTCAGCACGGCGGCGGTGATCGGCTTGATGTTGAGCTCGGCGGCCGCACCCTCGACCTCCACGGTGACGGCCTCGATGCCTTCGACCAGCTGACCCACCAACATGCCGAGCTGCTCGGCGAGCGCCATGTAGGGGCGCAGCCGCGGCGCTTCCTCGGCCGACAGCGACGGCACGTTGAGCGCGTTGGTGACGCCGCCGGTCAGCAGGAAATCGGCCATCTGCTCGGCGACCTGGATGGCGACATTGACCTGTGCTTCGTCGGTCGACGCGCCGAGATGCGGCGTCGAGATGAAGCCCGGCGTGCCGAACAGCGGCGAGTTTTTCGCAGGCTCCTCGGCGAACACGTCGAGCGCCGCGCCGGCGATGTGCCCGCTGTCGAGTCCGGCCTTGAGCGCGACCTCGTCGATCAGGCCCCCTCGCGCGCAGTTGACGATGCGCACGCCTTTCTTGGTCTTGGCGAGGTTGGCCGCCGACAGGATGTTGCGCGTCGAATCGGTCAGCGGCGTGTGCAGCGTAATGACGTCGGCGCGCGCCAGCAGCTCGTCGAGCGTCACCTTCTCGACGCCGATGTCCTGCGCGTGCTCGGGCGTTAGGAACGGATCGAACGCAACGACCTTCATCTTCAGGCCGAGCGCGCGCTCGGCGACGATCGAGCCGATGTTGCCGCAACCGATCAAACCCAATGTTTTGGCGGTCAGCTCGACCCCCATGAAGCGGTTCTTCTCCCACTTCCCCGCTTGCGTCGAGGCGTCGGCCTCGGGCAGCTGGCGGGCGAGCGCGAACATCAGTGCGATGGCGTGCTCGGCGGTGGTGATCGAGTTGCCGAACGGCGTGTTCATGACGACGATGCCGCGCGCCGAGGCCGCGGGAATGTCGACATTGTCGACGCCGATCCCGGCGCGCCCGACGACCTTCAGGTTGGTGGCGGCGGCGAGCACCTCCTTGGTCGCCTTGGTCGACGAGCGAACGGCGAGGCCGTCGTAATTGCCGATGATCTTGAGCAGCTCGTCCTTGCTCAGGCCGGTAATCTCGTCGACCTCGACACCGCGGGCGCGGAAGATCTCGGCGGCTTTGGGGGACATCTGGTCGGCGATGAGGACTTTGGGCATGGGCGGTTCCTTACTTCCTGCACCCCTCCTTTCTTCAGGGAGGGGCCGGGGGTGTGTTTTCGTGAGGATGATCAATCTCGAAGGTTGTGACTGGCGGTAAGCAGAACCCACCCCCGGCCCCTCCCTTGAAGGAGGGAGGGGAGCAGTAAGGAGGATCAGGGTGCGCCCGTCACTTCGCCATACGCCCACTCCAGCCACGGGCCGAGCGCGACGACGTCGCCGGTGTCGACGGTCGCCCCGCACCACACGCGCAGCCCCGGCGGCGCGTCGCGATAGCCGCCGATGTCGAAGGCAACACCTTCCTTCTCGAGCAACGCGGCGATGGCCTTGGGCACCTCGGGCGCTGCACCGGGCAGCGTCAGGCAGACGCTGGTGTTCGAGCGCGTCGCCGGATCGTGCGCGAGATGCGCCACCCACGGCGTCGCCTGTACCCAGCGGTCGAGCGCTGAGGCATTGGCGTCGGCGCGCGCGTACATTTCGTTCAGACCACCGATCGACTTGGCCCAGTTCAGGGCGTCGATGTAGTCCTCCACCGCGAGCATCGAAGGCGTGTTGATCGTCTCGCCGCTGAAGATGCCCTCGATCAGCTTGCCCTTAGAGGTCAGCCGGAAAATCTTGGGCAGCGGCCACGGCGGCGTGTAGCTCTCGAGCCGCTCGACCGCGCGAGGCCCGAGGATCAGCATGCCGTGGCCGCCTTCGCCGCCGAGCACCTTCTGCCAGCTGTATGTCACCACATCGAGCTTGGCCCACGGCAGCTCCTGCGCGAACACCGCGCTGGTCGCGTCGCACAGCGTCAGCCCCTCGCGGTCGTCGCGGATCCAGTCGCCGTTCGGCACGCGAACGCCCGAAGTCGTACCGTTCCAGGTGAAGCCGATGTCGTGCGACTGGTGAATGCGGGTAAGGTCGGGCAGGTCGCCATAAGGCGCGTTGACGATCGTCGCGTCGAGTTTCAGCTGCTTGACCGCGTCGGTCACCCAGCCTTCGCCGAAGCTTTCCCATGCCATCATGGTCACCGGGCGCGCGCCCAGCATCGTCCACATCGCCATCTCGTAAGCGCCGGTATCGGAGGCCGGGACGATGCCGATGCGGTGCGTGTCGGGAACGGCGAGCACCTCGCGGGTCAGCGCAATCGCATGGGCCAGCCGCGCCTTGCCGAGCTTCGACCGGTGCGAGCGGCCGAGGCTATCGATACTGAGTTGGTCGGGAGTCCAGCCAGGGCGCTTGGCACACGGGCCGGACGAGAAATGCGCGCGGTTTGGCCGCGTAGTCGGTCGGTTCACAATCGTCTCTCCTCACAGAGAGCGCGCGCCGCGTTGGGGCGGCGTGGCCCGCTGACCGCCCTAGCGATGCGCGGCAAACTGTCAAGCGGCCATATTGGAACGGAGCGCGAACGGCGGCGTTGAACTGCGGTCATTCACCGGAGATTGTTTATGGACGACGTCGAGAACCCGAAGACCCACCCGACCTCGAACGCGGTCAAGGATCCCCACGACTGGACGACCGGCGAAGAGAAAATGACCGGCGCACAGGCCTCGTATTTGAAGACGCTGAGCGAGGAAGCGCACGAAGCGTTCGACCCCGAATTGAGCAAGGCGGAAGCGAGTCTGAAGATCGACGAGCTGCAGGAGAAGACTGGCAGGGGTAAGCACGATTGAGGTGGTCCGAAACCGCCCGGCACGACCTGTTCGAATGATGTCACCCCGGCGAAGGCCGGGGCCCATGATCTCAAATGACTGGAGTTTATGGGCCCCGGCGTTTGCCGGTTCAAGTTTCTGGTGAGAGTGAGGTTGTCGCCCCGGCGGCTGCCCCGCCTTCAATCGCTGCCAAGCGTGACGTTGCTCCGTCAATCGGTTACGTGCCCCGCATGAACACCCCCGCCGACGTTCCCGCCCGCCTGTTCTCGACCGCACGCAGCGAAGCAAAGGCCGCAGCGCACCAGACCGCGGTGCCGCAGACCGAGCATCCCGCCTATAAGCTGGCGTTCCAGGACACCGACTTCCTTCTCCGTGACGACCTGCGTCCGGTGCGGTTTCAGCTCGAGCTGATGAAGGCCGAGCTGCTGCTGGCCGAGGCCAGGATCGCGTCGACGTTCGTGTTCTACGGCTCGGCGCGCATTCCGGCACCCGAGGAGGCGCAGGCACTGCTCGACGCCGCGACCACCCCAGACGCCCGTGCTACCGCGCAACGCCTCGCCGCCAAGTCGCATTACTACGCGGTGGCGCGTGAGCTGGCGCGGATGGCGTCGAGTTACGGTCGCGCCGACGACTGTCCGCCGGCCGAGCGGCAATTCGTGGTCTGCTCGGGCGGCGGGCCGTCGATCATGGAGGCCGCCAATCGCGGTGCCGCCGACGTCGGTGCGCCATCGGTCGGTCTCAACATCGTGTTGCCGTTCGAGCAGGTGCCGAACCCGTATGTCACGCCGGGGCTGTCGTTCCAGTTCCACTATTTTGCGCTCAGGAAAATGCACTTCCTGATGAGGGCGCGCGCCGTTGCGGTGTTCCCGGGCGGCTTCGGGACCTTCGACGAGTTGTTCGAGCTATTGACGCTGGTGCAGACCGGCAAGATCAAGCCGCTGCCGATTTTCCTGTTCGGGCGCGGATTTTGGGAGCGCGTGGTCAACTTCGAGGCGCTTGCCGATGAGGGGACGATCGCGCGCAGCGACCTCGCGCTGTTCCATGTCGTCGAGACCGCGGCGGAGGCCTGGGCGGTCGTGGAGCAGCATTACGGGTTGTGAAACGCAAGCTGTGACGGCGGGCGGGGCGAAGCACCAGCGGGCGAAGGGGCTACTCCTACTTGATCGCCGCCTTGCCCGCCGCGGCCTTCACATCCGTCGTCGCCGCGCCGCCGCCCGGCTTGGTGTCGACCGCGAGCTTCGAGTTAGTCGGCGCCTCGGCCGGGGACGCACCCTTGACCGCACCCGCGACCGCCTCGGGAGCGGGCGCTGCTGCGGTCTCGGCCGGGACCGGCGGTAGCGGCAGCGGCTTGTCGCTCTGCGTGTTCAGATAGGCGATGACCTCGGCGCGTTCCTCGGGCTTGCCGAGTCCGGCGAAGCTCATCTTGTTCCCCGCGATATACGCCTTGGGGTTCGTCAGCCACGCGTTGATGCCGTCGAAATCCCAGGTCTTGCCCTTGGTCGCGGACATAGCGTCGGAATAGGCGAAGCCGGCCATGTGCGCGTGCGGGCCGCCGATGACGCCCCACAGGTTCGGGCCAATGCCGGCCGGGCCGCCCTTGACGGCGTTATGGCACGACTGGCATTTCTTGAAAATCACCTCGCCCTTGGCCGTGTCGGCCGAAGCAAGGTAGAAGGCGACCGGCTTGTCGGCGACGGCGGCAGGTCCGGCGGAGGCAACTTCCTCGACGCCCTCGACCACGTATCCGGGCTTGGCCGGCAGCACCGGCTTGAAGATCATGCCGGTGACGATCACCAGCGCGAGTACCGACAGCGCCGCGCCGAGCACCCAGCCCGCGATCTTATTCCACTCGAAACTGTCCACCAATGCCTCCGGTCGCGGGCCTCAAGGCCGCACGCTACTTAGTTATGCGGCGGCACGGGAGCAAGCTCTCGATCGTCGCACTGCAGCATGGCCGCTGAACCGGTTGACCGGGTCTGCCGCTGCGCCCTAACGCGCACTGATGGATAGCTATGCCGCGCCGGCTCAGGCGCTCGTCGACACGATGCTCGCCGCCGCCGCCGCGGATCCGGCGCGCGCCGTCGCGTTCCAGGGTGCGCCGGGGGCCTATTCGCATCAGGCGGTGCGCGAGGCATTTCCGGACGGTGCGCCGCTGCCGTGCTTCTCGTTCGAGGAGGCGCTCGAGGCGGTGCAGGCGGGGCGGGCGGTGCAGGCGATGATCCCGATCGAGAACTCGCTGCATGGGCGCGTCGCCGACATTCATTTCCTGTTGCCGGAGTCGGGGCTGTCGATCACCGGCGAGCATTTCGTCCGCGTGCGCCACTGCCTGCTCGGCGTGCCGGGCAGCGCGCGGGAGATCGTGCGCGAGGCGCTCAGCCATCCGCAGGCGCTCGGGCAGGTGCGGCGGCGGCTGGCGGCGTGGAG
>JALYIX010000283.1 GCA_030775565.1 Pseudomonadota bacterium
AACCTGGTGGAGCAGCTGGCCCGAGCCTTCCTCTATGCCCTTGGCGCACAGGATCAGGGGTTTTCCGCAGCGCGGCGCGGCGGCGAGCGTGGCGCGCATGTGCTGCGCGGGGGTGACGACGAGCCACAGGCCGCAGGCTTCGAGGTCGGCGAGGTCGGTGGTTGCGCGGACGGTGTCGCGGAGGGGTATGCCGGGGAGGAAGAGCTTGTTTTCGTGCGCGTTATTGATCGAGTCGACGACTGCAGGTTCGCGCGCCCAGAGGAGGGTTTCGCGGCCTCCGGCGGCGGCGACTTGCGCGAGCGCGGTGCCCCAGGCGCCGCCGCCGATGACGCCGATGCGTTCGATGTTCACCTTCTTGGCGTCTGTCATGCCTTGACCCCTGCCCCGCGCACCTTGTCGGCATGTTCGTCGAGTGGCCAGCGGGCGCGGGCGGGGGCGGAGAGCGGGTCGGTCAGGCCCGCGGCGAAGCGCTCGGCCCCGGCCCAGGCGATCATCGCGGCATTGTCGGTGCAGAGCCAGCCGGGGGGGACCGAGAAGTGCCTGCCATGCTGGCGGGCGAGATCTGCGAGGGCGGAGCGGACGGCCTGGTTCGCGGCGACTCCGCCGGCAACGACGAGGGTCGGGGCGTCGGTCTTGGTCAGCGCTCGCGCGGTGCGGTCGAGGAGGCAGTCGATGACGGCAGCCTGGAAGCTGGCGGCGATGTCGGCCTTGGCGTGCGTTCCGGCCGCTGCCGCACGCTGGACGGCGCTTTTGAGGCCGGCGAAGGAGAAATGGGGTTCGGGGCTGCCGAGCAGCGGGCGGGGGAGCGGGACGGCGGTCGGGTCGCCGTCGCGCGCGAGGGCTTCGATCGCGGGGCCGCCGGGGTAGGCGAGGCCGAGCAGTTTGGCCGACTTGTCGAAGGCTTCACCGGCGGCGTCGTCGATCGTCGTGGCGAGGCGGCGGTAGTCGCCGACGCCGCGCACTTCGAGCAGCTGGCAATGGCCTCCCGAGGCGAGGAGGAGGAGGTAGGGGAAGCGAAGGTCCGGGTCGGCGAGGCAGGGGGAGAGGGCGTGGCCTTCGAGGTGGTTGACGGCGATGAGCGGCTTGTTCGCGGCGAGCGCGAGGCCCTTGCCGGCGAGCAGTGCCACCATGACGCCACCGATCAGCCCGGGGCCGGCGGTGGCGGCGACGGCGGTGAGGTCCGAGGGGGTCACGTTGGCTTCGGCCATGACCTGGCGGATCAAATCGGGGAGGCGCTCGACATGGGCGCGGGCGGCGATTTCGGGGACGACCCCGCCATAGGGGGCATGCGCGGCGTCCTGGCCGACGACCGCCATCGCGAGGATTTTCCGGTCGCTGGTGACGAGCGCGGCGGCGCTGTCGTCGCACGAGGATTCAAGGCCGAGGATGAGCGACATGACGCGGCCTTTGCCCTAGCTTGTGCGTTGGGGCTAGTGGACGGACATGACGAAGCCGATCATCCTTGGAACGCGCGGTTCGCCGCTGGCGCTGGCGCAGGCCCGGCAGGTCGCGTCGCGGATCGAAGTGGCGCACGAGTGGCCCGCCGATACGGTGGTGATCAAGGTCGTGCGGACGACCGGGGACCGGGTCCAGGACCGGCCGCTGGCCGAGATCGGCGGCAAGGCGCTGTGGACCAAGGAGCTCGACGCGGCGCTGCTGGCCGGGGAAACCGATATTTCGGTCCATTCGATGAAGGATGTCGAAAGCGAGCGACCCGATGCCTTCTGCATCGCGGCGATGCCGCGGCGCGCCGACGTGCGCGACCGGCTGATCGGGGCCGAATCGATCGCGGCGCTGAAGCACGGGGCGGTGATCGGCACCTCGTCGCCGCGGCGGGCGGCGCAGTTGCTCAGGCTCCGGCCGGATCTGCGCATCGTGCCGATTCGCGGGAATGTGGAAACGCGGCTGAAGCGGCTCGAGGAGCGGGCGTGCGATGCGACGCTGCTGGCGGCGGCGGGGCTCGACCGGTTGCATCATGGCGAAATCGGGGTGGCGCTCGACGAGTTGCTGCCCGCCCCGGCGCAGGGCGCGATCGGGGTCGAGTGCCGGCGCGAGGATGCGGTCATGCGGCGGGTGGTCGCAGCGATCAGCCATCCGGCGACCTTCGAGGCAGTGCTGGCCGAGCGGGCGTTCACACGGGCGCTGGGCGGATCCTGTCATTCGCCGGTGGCGGCGCTGGCGACGGTCGAGCGCGACGGGCGGATCCGGCTGCGCGCCGAGATCCTGTCCGAGGACGGTGCCGAGCAGGTGAGCGACGAGGCGCTGTTCGTCGAGGGTGACCTCGAGACCCCGGCGGCATTGGCGCGGGCGATGATCGAGCGCGCGCCCGACACGATCAAGCGGCTGTTCGACGGCGAGCGGCTGTCCGCGACGAGATGAGACGGCTGATCCTGGTACGGCCCGAGCCGGCGGCGAGCGAAAGCGCGGCGCGGGCGGTCGCGCTGGGGATGGA
>JALYIX010000284.1 GCA_030775565.1 Pseudomonadota bacterium
GCTCGTTGACCGCGGTGTCGGCGATCAGCACGGTGCGCTTCTTGCCGGCGATCACCGTGATCCCGAACGGGGTCGTGCCCTGCTCCTCGTCGATCACGAGGCGAACCTGCGCCAGGCTCTGGCTGAAGGGGCGGGTCGTGCCCGTGATCATCGCGTCGCCTTCGCCCAGCGCGAGCATCGCCGCGGCGAACGTATTGCGATCCTGGTTGACCATCCGCTCGATCTCGCGGCGGAGCATGCCGTTGCGCTGATGCTTGGCGTAAATATAATCGACCGCGCGCCCGACCAGCGGCGAATTGCGGCTGTTGAGCACTTCATAGCCGACCGGATCGACCCCCAGCTCGGCGAGCTGCTCGCGGACGCTCTCGCGCCCGACCAGTACCGGGGTGCCGTAACCACCCTCCCTGAAGGCGATCGCGGCGCGCAGCACGTTGGGCTCCTCGCCTTCGGCGAACAGCACCCGCTTGGGGTTCGACCGCGCCGCCGCGAACGCCAGGCTCAGGACCGACGAGGTCGGGTCGAGCCGAGCGCGCAATTGCGCACGATAGGCCGCCATGTCCTCGATCGGCCGCCGCGCGACCCCGCTCGCCATCGCTGCCTGGGCTACCGCTGCCGGGATGACCTCGATCAGCCGCGGGTCGAACGGCGCGGGGATGATGTAGTCGGGGCCGAAATGCTGGTCGATCCCGCCATAAGCGAGCGCGACTTCCTCGGGCACCGGTTCGCGCGCCAGCTCGGCCAGCGCATTGGCGGCGGCGATCTTCATCGTGTCGTTGATCGCGCTCGCGCGCACGTCGAGCGCGCCGCGGAAGATGAACGGGAAGCCCAGCACATTGTTGACCTGGTTGGGATAGTCCGAGCGCCCGGTGGCGACGATCGCGTCGGGCCGTGCTTCCTTGGCCTCGGGCGGGGTGATCTCGGGATCGGGATTGGCCATCGCGAAGATGATCGGCGAGGGCGCCATTGCCATCACCATTTCAGGCTTCAATGCGCCCGCCGCCGACAGGCCGAGGAACACGTCGGCTCCGACCAGCGCCTCGTGCAGATTCTGCGCGGTCGTGACCACGGCATGCGCCGACTTGAACTGGTCGAGGTCGTCGCGATCCTTGCGGATCGTCCCCTTGCGGTCGCACATGATGACATGGTCGCCGCGCACGCCCATCGCCTTGATCAGCTCGGTGCAGGCGATCGCCGCCGCCCCCGCGCCGTTGACCACGACCTTGATGTCCTTCAATTCGCGCCCGGTCAGCAGGCAGGCGTTGATGAGCCCGGCGGCGGTGATGATCGCGGTGCCATGCTGGTCGTCATGGAACACCGGGATGTTCATCCGCTCTTTCAACCGCTGCTCGATGATGAAGCAGTCGGGCGCGGCGATATCCTCCAAGTTGATGCCGCCGAAGCTCGGCTCCATCAGCGCGACCGCGTTGACGAACTGGTCGACGTCCTCGGTATCGAGCTCGATATCGATCGAATCGACGTCGGCGAAGCGCTTGAATAGCACCGCCTTGCCTTCCATCACCGGCTTCGACGCCAACGCGCCGAGATTGCCGAGCCCGAGGATCGCGGTGCCGTTCGAAATCACCGCCACAAGATTGCCCTTGGCGGTGAGGTCATAGGCCTTGCCCGGGTCCTCGGCGATTGCCCGCACCGGGACCGCGACCCCGGGCGAATAGGCCAGCGCCAGGTCGCGCTGCGTCGCCATCGGCTTGGACGCGATGATCTCGATCTTGCCCGGTCGCCCGCGTGCGTGGAAATCGAGCGCCTCGGCGTCGGAAAAGGAGATTTGGCTGTCTGACATGGGATGGGTCTTAACGGCGTGCCGCCGCTACGTCACCCCGGGCTCGACGATGGGCTTTCCGTCTTGCGACCCGAAGGTCAGGCAGGCCCCTGGCGCAAGCGCGGGGTGACGACAGGGGCCAGCACCTGCTAACCCCCGCACGATGGCCCGCGCCGACGCTCCCCCCGCCCACACCCCGATGATGGCGCAGTACCACCGTCTCAAGGCCGAAGCCGGGGACGCGCTCCTGTTCTACCGCATGGGCGACTTTTTCGAGCTGTTCTTCGACGACGCCCGCGCCGCGGCCGCCTGCCTCGACATCGCGCTCACCAAGCGCGGCGAGAGCGAGGGTGAGCCGATCCCGATGTGCGGGGTGCCGGTCCATTCGGCCGACGGCTACCTCGCGCGGCTGATCAAGGGCGGCCACCGCGTCGCCATCGCCGAGCAGATCGAAAGCCCCGCCGAAGCGCGCAAGGCGAGGGGGGCAAAGGCGCTGGTCGACCGCGCGATCGTCCGGCTGGTCACGCCGGGGACGCTGACCGAGGAGGTGCTGCTCGACAGCGCCGCCGCCAACTGGCTTGCGGCGGT
>JALYIX010000285.1 GCA_030775565.1 Pseudomonadota bacterium
GCCCGGCGCGGTCGTGCTGCCGTGCGACCTGAGCGACGCGGTCGCGGTCGACTTGCTGGTCGGGCGCGCCGTCGAGGCGCTGGGCCACCTCGACATTCTCGTCAACAACGCCGGGGTGACCCGCGACAACCTTGCGATGCGGATGAAGGATGCCGAGTGGGACCTTGTGCTGCGTGTCAATCTCGAGGCCGCATTCCGGCTGGCGCGGGCGGCGTGCAAGCCGATGATGAAGGCGCGCTTCGGGCGGATCGTCTCGATCACCTCGGTCGTCGGGGTGACCGGCAATCCGGGGCAGGTCAACTATGCCGCGTCGAAGGCTGGCCTGATCGGCATGTCGAAGGCGCTGGCGCAGGAAGTCGCCAGCCGCGGCATCACCGTCAACTGCGTCGCGCCGGGGTTCATCGCGTCGGCGATGACCGATGCGCTGGCGGACGCCCAGAAGGCCGCGCTGACGACGCGCATCCCGGCGGGCAAGCTCGGCGAGGGCACCGATGTCGCGGCGGGCGTCGTCTATCTTGCCTCGCGCGAGGCGGCATACGTCACCGGGCAGACACTCCACGTCAACGGCGGCATGGCGATGATCTGATCCAGCTGTGCCGCCGATCCAACGCTGCGCCCCTTGTCACATGCGGCGAGCGCGGCTATCGCCAACTCGAAATCAAGACCTCAGGAAGGCTGAACATGACCGACGTTGCCGAGCGCGTTAAGAAGATCGTCGTCGAGCATCTCGGCGTCGAAGCCGACAAGGTTACAGAAGATGCCAGCTTCATCGACGACCTCGGTGCCGACAGCCTCGACACCGTCGAACTGGTGATGGCGTTCGAGGAAGAATTCGGCGTCGAAATCCCCGACGATGCAGCCGAGAAGATCCTGACCGTCAAGGACGCGATCGGCTTCATCGAGACGCATCACGCCGGCTAGTCCGGAGGCCGGGATCATCTTGGGTCAGCTCATCGCCAACGGCTCTCTGCAGGTGCAGGGAGCCGTTTGCAGTTGGGCAACCCGACTGGGGAGAAAGCTTGCATGCGCCGCGTCGTAATCACCGGGGTCGGCATGGTGACGTCGCTCGGCGCGGCGGTCGAGACCGTCTGGGCGAACATCCTCGCGTCGAAATCGGGTGCCGGGCCGATCACCATCTTCGATCCGACCGACTATGCCTGCCGGATCGCCATGGAGGTGCGCCACGGCGACGGCAGCGGCAACACCTTCAACATGGCGACGCGCATCGACCATAAGGTCCAGCGCCAGGTCGACCCGTTCATCATCTTCGGCATCGACGCCGCGGGTCAGGCGCTCGAGGATGCCGGGCTGACCGATATGACCGAGGCGGAACGCTTCCGTGCCGGCACGATGATCGGTTCGGGGATCGGTGGACTGCCGGGGATCGAGAAGGAGTCGATCGTCCTCCATGAGAAAGGCCCGCGCCGGGTCAGCCCGCACTTCGTCCACGGCCGCCTGATCAACCTGATCTCGGGCCAGGTCAGCATCAAATACGGCCTGATGGGCCCCAACCACGCGGTCGTCACCGCCTGCTCGACCGGCGCGCATGCGATCGGCGACGCGGCGCGGCTGATCGCGCTCGACGATGCCGACGTCATGGTCGCGGGCGGTAGCGAAGGCGCGATCTGCCCGCTGGGCATTGCCGGCTTCGCGCAGGCGCGCGCGCTGTCGACCGGGTTCAACGACACCCCCGAGCGTGCCAGCCGGCCGTACGACGTCGACCGCGACGGCTTCGTCATGGGTGAGGGCGCCGGCATCGTCGTGCTCGAGGAGTATGAGCGGGCGAAGGCGCGCGGCGCGAAGATCTACGCCGAGGTCATCGGCTACGGCCTGACGGGCGATGCCTATCACGTCACCGCGCCGCATCCAGACGGCTCGGGCGCGTTCCGCTCGATGGAGATGGCACTGCGCAAGGCCGGGCTGGGGCCGTCGGACATCGACTATATCAACGCGCACGGCACCTCGACGCCACTCGGCGACGAGATCGAACTCAGGGCCGTCGAGCGCCTGCTCGGGGACGCCGCGGCCTCGGTGTCGATGTCGTCGACCAAATCGGCGATCGGGCACCTCCTCGGTGCCGCCGGAGCCGTGGAGGCGATTTTCTCCACCTTGGCGATCCACGACCAGGTCGCCCCGCCGACGCTCAATCTCGACCACCCGTCCGTACAAACCGCGATCGATCTCGTGCCTCACGAGATGCGCCGTCGCCCGATCGAGACCGTGCTGTCGAACTCCTTCGGCTTCGGGG